>JBEBGU010000176.1:0-7375 GCA_040081325.1 Prosthecobacter sp. | reverse complement strand
CCGAGTTCGATTCCAACATTTTCGACAGGGAAGGCCGACATGGCCTGCCATCCCAAGGATTTCTCATTGGTGATATTGAATGAGGTGGAGGTATTCATGGTGATTGAGGTGATTTGGGTTTTCATATTTTTGAGAGTGCTGAGTGGTGGTTTTGAGAAGGAATCAGTTACGAGATGGTTGAGTCGTTGTTCTGGTTTGCAGGAATGAGATGAGAGGTGGATTCGAGTCGCATATTTGAGAATTATAGGCCAAAGGGATGACGAGGAGCGAAGCCAGCATTGCTGCGGCCCTTGGTGCGCCAGCGTGGACCTTCGCCCACCGAGCCGCCAGATGTGTCCAAGCGAAGACCGCACACAGTCATGAAAACATGTTCACCAGGCTTCACCCAGATGGTGATGAAGCGGCCTTCACCAGCTTCACCAAAATTAGCAAAACCAATCGAGGTGAGTGGGGCCTTCAATAGACCAGCCTTGATTAGGGTATAAGAAGTCGAACTGGAGCAGTCGTAAGCGCGATCTTCGATCTTACCGTGACCAGCTCCGCGGACGTAAGGGCTGTTCTGGAGCGAATTCGCAGCATTGATAGCGTATTGGACCTGAGTTGGGAGGCTAGCGGAGCAAGCGGCGAAACGTCCGTCAAAGCGGATCAGATTGTTGGCCATGGGAGCCGCAGCGGCGCGAGGAGCAGCTGCACGAGGGGCTGGAGCGGCGACTGGACGAGCTGCGGCAGCTTGTTGAGCCTGGTAAGCGGCCATCTGCTGATTATAGACGGCGACCTGCTGTTGATAGACGGCCCATTGTTGCTGAGCGTAAGCAGCCTGTTGGGCAGCGTAGGCGTTGGCGGCGTATCCGTTCTGAGCGCTGGAGATCGAGGGGGCCAGGGCTGCGAGGAGCAGAGCGAAGGCGATCAGAAGGCGGAGGGTGTTTGAGGCGGTATTCATAGCAGTTTTCCGATTTGCTATGGTAATTATATGAAAAACCAGAACAACTGCAATTTATAAAACAGGCATTTGTATAAAATCTGTAATAAAGCTGTCTCAATATTGAAATAGCAATAACAAGACGGCAAGAGCCTGGACTGGCCGAAAAGTGATTCAAAATCATGTGAATGAACACTTTATGAGCGTCATTATCGCAATATGAAGAATTGTATCGCGATTGTCAGAACTTGGAGTTCGATCAAGATTATAATGAAAAGACTCTTATTTATGATAAAGTATGATTAATGGCTCGCGCGCAAATTGATATAACAGATGTGATGCTGCTGGAAGCGACTTTCTGCCTGGGACTTGAAAAGTAGGGCCAGGCCTCGTTGTCGAAAAATGAGTCAAGGGCGCATAATCCAATTCAAGTGGCCGCCCGCTGGGTGTTCTGTGCGTCCTCAGCGACATTAAAGGCTTCGGTATCGACCTTTGATGGCCTCGCTCTTCTGCGAGCCAATCATCTGCGTTATGCAACTGGCGGTTGTGTCATTAGTGATTCCCGCTTTCATGCTTGAATGCTCGAAGTCCTGAATGTCTCTCAAATCATTGTGCGTCCGAAGCAGGATGCACTCACGGTGCTGAATCAGGTGAGTTTTGGTGTCCCCAAAGGACATCTCATGGGTGTCATCGGCGCGGCCGGCAGCGGCAAGAGCTGCCTGATACGGCTGCTGATGGGCGTTGAGCAGGCTTCGTCGGGTGTCATCGCATTTCAAGGTAAGGACACCGCGATCAGTCCCGCACATTCAAACAGTATTGCCCATGTGCCGGCGGAGGACGATACGCTGATCGGTGTGTTGACGGTTCGTGAGACGGTGATGAGTGCACTCATGCTCCGAGTCGCCGGGCAGAACTCCGAAGAGCGCGTGGGAAAAGCTTCACACATTCTAGTTGGCCTGGGCCTTGAAATGATTGCCTCGCAGCGTGTGAGTTTGCTAACTCTAGCACAGAGTCGGCGACTGAAGCTCGCGCTCGCACTGGTCAGTGATGCACCTTTGGTGCTGTGTGATGAGTTTACCGACGGTCTTGATGTGCAGTCCGAGCAGGAACTCACTGCGCTACTGAAATTTGTCGTCAGTGATCAGCCGGGGCGCATCGTCATTCATGCGACGCAGACGCTAGGGAATCTGAGTTCATATGACACAGTGGTCATTTTGCACGAAGGTCACGTTTGCTTCCATGGCCCAGCACGTGCCGTTGCACATTACTTCAGTATCAGTACGGTTGAAGAGCTCTATCCGCGACTTTCAAAGCGTCCTCCCGAGCGCTGGGGTGACTCTTGGTCAAGGCATCGCGAGTTGTATTATGAAGCTTTTAAGCTTGGAGATCTTGGCCAGTCCCTTGTTGAGAGGCCTGAAGAAGAATCCACTGAAGGTGAAGAAGATAGGGAGTCAATGGCGAGGCGCACGAATGTGAATCCAGTGGATGATGAAAGCTATGTCGCGCCGCTAGCATTGCCTTCTGTGATTACGCAGGCTAGTCATCTAATTCTCCGCCGCTGGAGCATACTGCGCCGCACTCAGGGAGAGTGGCTGCCGCATATTGTACTGCTGATTTCCGCTTCATTGCTCGCTACGCTGTTGGTGGCTCCGAACACGGGCTATATTTCTGCCCTGAAGCGTGGTGGCCTCACTCCTGAGATTCTTTGGCCAGCTGCTTACACTTGTGCGATGGCGCTGTTTATACAGATGCTGCTGATTCTGATCATGAGTGTCCGTAACGGTTCTCGCGAGATCGCTAGGGAACGGGCTTTACTGGAGCGCGAACGCCGTGGTGGCCTGCGGGTCTCCGCGTATCTGCTAGGTAAACTAGGCTTTCTTATTCCCATCGTGCTAGTGCAGAGTTTGACGCTCGGTTTTTTTGGCGAGCTAACGGGTTGCAGTCTGCCAGGAAACGGATCTGTGCGATTGCTTTTGCTGATGCTAACCGGCATTGCCTTCACCAGTCTCTGCCTTGGCATCTCAGCACGTAGTCGCAGCGCTGGACGTGCACAAAATTTCGCGTGGATGCTGCTTGTGCTGAATGTCCTGCTTTGCGGTGCACTGCTCGGCTTTCCGCGCCTTCTCGGTGGCGTGATCCAGCCTTTCATCACTGCCTACTATGGCTGGTCCGGCAGTGTAGAGACGCTGAAAGACACGGCTGTTTTTGTGCCTATGACACAATTTGTTAAAACTTGGTTCGCTACACCAACGGGTGCCATCGCTGCCCTGCTGTTGCATGCCTTTATTGGCGTGGTGCTCACGCTGTCGGGTCTTAGAAAAACGCGGTGATCAGGGTATTCCGTGTCCTTTGGCAGCAGTCCAGAGACCATACCAGTCTTCGCGCTCGAGCTTGATGTCGGCCGACTTGGCGGTCGCGATCAGACGATCCAGTTTATTTGTGCCGATGATCGGCAGAGGATGTGAAGGATGTGCCATGATCCAGGCATAGGCCAATTGATCCAGCGTGGCGTCACCGTATTTGGCGGAAAGCTCAGCCGCTTTGGCCTGGAGGCGGGTGCCCGTAGGATTCGTCTCGTCCATCAGTCGTCCTTGGGCCAGTGGGGACCAAGCCATGGGCTTGATGCCGAGCTTCTGGCACTGATCGGCGGTGCCGTCGAAAATTGGGTCCATGTGCAGCAGGCTGAATTCGATCTGATTTGTGACCAATGGCTGATCCATGCGGGAGTTCAGCAGATCAAACTGATGCACGTTGTAATTCGAGACACCGGCGCTGCGGATCTTGCCCTCTTTGATCAGTTTATTTAGCCCTGCCGCAGTCTCGTCAGCACTGGTTAGCCAATCGGGACGATGCACGAGAAACAAGTCGATGTAATCCGTGCCCAGAAGACGCAGGGATTTCTCAGCGCTCTTCACCAGTCGTGCCGCCTCCGCATTGTAGAAAGCCACCTTCCGGTCGGGATGAAAATCACAGGGGACATAGATACCACACTTCGTCACGATCTCGAACTTCTCACGCAGGCCGGGTGCTAGCTTTAAGGTCTGCCCCATGAACTCCTCCACTCGATACAGACCGTAGATTTCAGCCGTGTCTAGTGTGGTGATGCCGAGTTCCAGACAGGCGTGCAGGCGTTTCAGCAGATCGGTTGAATTGGAGGTCGCTGCATCATCTAGAAATCTCCAGGTGCCATAGATGAGACGTGAAAAGGTCGGGCCGTTCGTGGCGATAGGGAGACGTGGGATCATGGCTGGATGGGGAATGGTGCGTGAATGATGGCTGCAAAAAACCCGCTGGTCACGTGGACGCAGCGGGTTTGTTTTGAAAACTTGGGTAGTGGCCTGTTTACGCCTTCTTCGTCAGAGCGCCGACCTTCAAGGCAAGGCGGCTCTTGAAACGAGACGAGGTGTTCTTGTGGAGCACTTTAGTCTTGGCTGCTTTGTCTGAAGCTGCGGTGAATTCGCTCAGGCTTGCGTTGGCTGCGGCGACATCACCTTTTTCGACGGCGGTGATAACTTTTTTCCGCAGAGTGCGGATGCGACTCTTAACGGCTTGGTTAGCCGCAGTGCGCTTGATCGTTTTGCGGATATCTTTTTCTGAAGAGCGAATATTAGCCATAAAGGGTCTGCTGGAAGGGGCGGTGTGTATAAGGCACCACCCATGGACTGTCAAACTGGAATCTGGTTGTTAAAGAAGCGAGGAGAGCAATTGGCTCACAGCCCAGCTGCGCTGCGGGCCTCATTCACCTGACGGATGAAACGAGCACGCTCGCCAGTAGCATCAGAGCCTTTGCCTTTCTCGGCCAAGGCAAGCACGAGGCGATGACTCAATTCAGGGCTCTGATGATCACCGCGCAGGAGCATACTCAGGCCGACGACGGCAGACTCAAAGATGAAGTCCTCACGCGCTGTCTGCCAGGTGATCCCACGGTCCTGAACATTAAGCTTAGAGCTATCAAATGGCCCTACGGTTTGAGTGGTAAATCGACCTTTTTCGAGTGTCACCATGGCTATCGATTTGCCAGATTCCACCCCATCATCGCTCACCGGCTGAAACTCGTACCAGACAGTCTGCGAGCCTGCGCTACGCAACTCGACCGCCGGAAGATGGCGCTCGCTGAGGCGGCGGAATTCGCGCACATTGCGGCGGTCAAAGGAGACTTGGAGCGGATATGCGTTTGGCGTGATTGCAGCGGGCTGATCAGCAGGTAATTGCATCGTAATGCGCATCAGCCGAGTGTTATTGTTCCACGGGCAGGAGGCGATTTCAGCCTTCCATGAATGGATGAATAGGTCGGCCTTGGTCATTTTAGCATCCAGCCTTGGTTGAGGGGCAGATTTCATCGCGGCTGGTGAGGCAAAGCTGTCCTTACCGCCTCTCACTGGCGCGGGGCGGATATCCGCCGGACGCAGCGAGAACTGATCCGTAGCTTGACGGCTCGTGCTGATGAAAACCACATCCGTTATGGGGTGCGTCACCGCAACAGGAATCACCGGTGCTGGCATAGGAGATGAAATGACTATTTGTTTTGGAGCGGGTGCTTTTAGCTGTGGCGCAGTGACGATCTCGACGGGTGTTTTCACCGTCGGTCTGGGAGCGGGTGCAGAAACAACCACAGTAGGCGTCGGTGCGGACGGAGGCGTCTTGACAAGTAGAGGTGCGGACTTTGGTCGGGGCACCACGATCTCGATCTTTTCAGGAGCAGGCGTGACCAGTTTTACCGGCATATTCGCTACTGCAGTTTGACGATTGCCGAGGTCGGCATGGCGACCAGCCCAGTAGGCCGCACCGGTCAGGGTGATCACTGCTGCTGCTTTGATCAAACCTCCCATCACCGGCCAGAAAGATGCAGGCTTTTTCACCACCTGACGCGGCATCATTGGCGCAACACGGCGCGGGATGTTTGTTGGGCGCAGCACTGCATGGCGCTGCTCTGGTAAGAGGCGCTCCTGGGGGATAGGCGCACGCTGACGCAGCGCATCTGTGACTGCTTCGATCTGTTCCAATTCGGAAGTGGCTGCGGGGCAATCGGATAGCAGCTTGTGGATGTCTCCAGCCTGATGGGGGTGCAGTTCTCCCAGCGAATAAGCGGTGAGTTCAGAAGTGTCGTTGGCGGGGCTAGTCATAAAAAATTTCAGGGGTGAGAGGTGATGGTCAGTTCGCGATTTAGCAGCTCGCGCAGTTTTTTAATGGCCATGTGCATGATGAACCCGACATTGCCCACACTGAGGCCAGTGATGTCAGCAATTTGCTGGTAGGAGCAGTCGTGGGTGAATTTGAGGCGGATGACTTCCTGCTGGTTGGGGCGCAGATTATCCACCAGATCCCAGATGCGCTCATACAGCTCGTGAGAGATGGCATTCTCGGATGGATCAGGATCATACGAGACGGCTGCATTGAGGGCGTCTTCATTCCCCAGATCGAGCCGATGATCCTTGCGCAGCACATCCAGAGCGCGGTTGCGGCAGACGGTGAAGAGCCAGGCTTTGAGATTATCCCGCACCTTGGCGGGATCGGTGAGATAAAGCTTGAGCATCGCGTCCTGCACGACCTCCCGCGCCCGCTCCACATCCCCATTGAGAATGCCTGCCGTGTAGGCGATGAGGCTGCTCTCGTGCTGATCCAGCGCCCGCCTGACGAGCAGAGTGGCTTCTTCGGGCTGAGGTTGAATGGTGAGCATGTGTGCACGGTGCGTCATCTGAAACGCACGGGGAAGATAAATATTAGATCTGTCGATCCTACTTTAACATCCGCAGTCGAGGGCTTTTTCCCATCATGATCATGGCCCGCTTCTTTGCCCTACACAGACTCATCTCTTGAAGAGTGACTGTCTGGTGCCTGTGTTCATGATTACGGTTTTACTATCGGTGCTGTTGCAGAGGGAGCGAGGGTTTCCAATAACGCAGCAGGTGGTGCGGTCGAAGCATCTGCTTTAGGAACAGTTGCATTGCTCGGGATAGCGGCCTGTTGCGGACTCGGAGGTCTGCGTTCAAGGGCTGAAGCTGGCGCTCCAGTAGGCACGATTCCGGGCGGCAGGACCACACCGGGTTTCGGCACCAGACCAGCAGGCAGGGGGTGGCCATTCGGGCCGATGCCGGGGAGATTGGCGGCTCCTGCTGCGCCCGCACGCATCGCACGTTGTTGCACCATGTCGGAGCGCAGTTTCAGCTCTGCATTCGTCAGCTTCTTCACGGGGACTTTCGGGCTGCTGCTGGCCGTGCTCTTGCTGGACTTCTTGCCACCGCTGCAACCGCACGCACCACCGCTGGAGGCCCCGCAACCACCCGTGCCGCAGCCTCCGCTTGAGCCACAGCCTCCGCCTTCAGCACCACACATGCTGGTAGAGGCCATAGCAGGCCGCGCTGCACCGCCCGCACTAACTCCTTTGTTGTATCCGTCATTCCCGGCACCGTGAGCTGAGGGTTGACGTTGGTGGTTGAGCTAGGCGGTCACCAGGGC
>JBEBGU010000175.1:0-7384 GCA_040081325.1 Prosthecobacter sp. | reverse complement strand
ATCCCTGAACTCTCGCGCATCAATCCAGCGCTGCCCTCACTGCTGCCTGACCTGGGGGCCATGCTGACTACAGCGAAAGTGTCCGGTTTTTACCACAAGCTCTACGAGAACAAGACGGCTTCCATCCAGCGTGACATCACGCGTCTGAACAAGATCTTGGATCGGCACAATTTCTTCGACTGCGAGACCATCCTGGAACTCACGCACCCCACATCGAAGCGCAAAGCCCTGCTTGTACAATCCGAAATGGATGTTGTGGCCGATGGCTCTGATGGCGACCGCATGGCGACGCTGGATGAGTACATCTCCATGTCGGATTATTACCAGCCCTTCACCAGCTACGCGTGGGCAAAGAAGACGAAGACTCCCAACCCACTTCTGGCCAAGTGGGAGGACCGTTTGAAAACGGCCAGGGAGCAGTTGGCCGTCAAAGGATTGCCTGCTGAAAAGAACCATGAACTCAAAGCGCTCACCAGTCAGCTCGGCGTCGAGATCAATGAGATGAAAGCGCGCAGCAGTTTGATCGCTGAGAAAGATCCCTTCGTTGTGATCTCGCTCGTCTTTCGTGGTTATGCGGCAGCGAATAAATACACGCCGCAGATCGGGGATTACGCCGTCGTTATTTATGGCGACAAAATGTACCCCGCTATCTGTGGCGACTACGGCCCAACATTAAAAATGGGTGAGGCGTCTCTCTTCATGGCTAAGACGATCAATCCCAAAGCCACACCTTATCGCCGCCCAGAGAACGATCTAAAAGTCACCTACCTCATCTTCCCTGGCACAGCGGAAAAGCCAAACAATGCGCCGAATCTCGATCACTGGCATGAGAAGTGCAGCGCGTATTTGAAGGACATCGGCGCACCCGGTGCCGGGCATGAACTGCACCGCTGGGAAGATCCCTTCAAGAAGCCTGAAGTACCACCCGTTGTCACTGCACCAGCATTGCCTGGAACGACCACGCCGCCAGCAGTGCCAGGTGCACCTGTACCTGCTACTCCTGCAGCACCAGCGGCCACGGTTGCCCCGTAGCAGCGGGCGTCAGCACGCAGTCAGCAGATGAATGCTCACGCCCTCTTCTACAAGAGGCAGTGCAATAAACCGCCCGTTCAGCGGGTACTCTGTGCCTTGTATGAACAGGCACTTACTACTCGCTCTCACTCTCGGCTCGTTTTCTCACGCAGCAGATCTGCCACCGGACAAGACGGCGGTCATCCCTGAGTCGGGGAAACGACCGGTGGTCGTCACGGGTAAGTCATCGCTAGCGCTTCCAAAGCATGATTTGCCCGAAGGCTACACGTTGAGTGTAGCCGCTGCTGCACCGCTGGTCACGCATCCGATCATGGGCTGTCTCGATGATCGTGGTCGCTTGTTTGTCGGCGATGCCGTGGGCGTAAACTGGAATAAGGCGCAGCTCGATGCCAATCCACCGAACCGCGTGCTCATGCTCGAAGACACGGACAAGGACGGCAGCTTCGACAAGAGCACCGTGTTTGCTGACAAGATGACTTTCCCACAGGGAGCATGCTGGCTGAATGGCTCCCTCTACGTCGGCTCACCGCCCTCGCTTTGGAAGCTCACCGATACGGATGACGACGGTGTGGCGGACAAGCGCGAGGAGATCGTGACAGGCTTTGATTACACCGGCAATGCGGCGGACATCCACGGCCCATTTTTGCATCCCAATGGCCGCCTCTACTGGTGCCACGGTCGCAAAGGTCACAAGGTCGCGCAGAAGGATGGCACGCTTGTCGATGAGTCGCTGGCCTGCGGCATCTGGAGTTGCAAGCCTGATGGCAGCGATGTCGCCTGGCATTCGCTCGGCTGTGGTGACAATCCCGTCGAAGTCGATTTCACATCGGAGGGCGACATTATCGGCGTGCAGAACCTCTACTACAATCAGCCGCGTGGAGACACGATCATCCACTGGCTCTACGGCGGCGTGTATGAGCGCGCTGATCAGCTCAAAGCCATCTCCCATCTGCCCCGCACGCTGGAGCACATGCCAGTGATGTACAACTTCGGCCATGTCGCCGTGAGCGGCTGCTGCTTCTGGAAAACGTCGAAACGTGATGCACGAACTGAGAACTTCATGGTCACTCACTTCAACACCCAGCGCCTCGTGCGCATGGAGCTGACACCTGAAGGCTCCACCTACAAGGCGATCGAAAACGAGTTCCTCAAACTCCACAACCCAGACATTCATCTCACCGATGTCATGGAGGACAAAGATGGATCGCTACTGCTCATCGACACCGGTGGCTGGTTCCGCATCGGCTGTCCGAGCGGCCTGATGGCAAAGTCGGATCTGCTCGGCGCGCTGTATCGCATCAAACGGAGCACGGCTACCTCCGGACGAAGTCTTGTCGCCTCGCTGCCACCGACCGATCTGAAATCACAGATCGCTAGTCTCAAATCCACCGACCCCCAGGCCCAGCGCCGAGCTTTGGAAGCTCTGGTTCAGCAAATGCCTGACGCTGCCATCGCCAAAAGCGACCACGAAAAGATCGCCGAGCAGTTGCGCGTGCTTCTCTGCGCCAAGCTTGATCCATCGCTGGAACATGCCGTGCTTCAGATGGCCCAGCAGACAGCCATGGTCAGCCTTCGGGAACTCGAAAAGGAAACCGATGCAATCACTCTGCGTCGTATGCTTGTCAGCTTTATTCCTGACGACGCTTCCAGTCTGAATCTCAGCATGGGCGTCGCCGCGAAACATCTCGACTCAGGGGATAAGGATCTCGCGCGTGTGGCACTGAACATCGTCATCGAACATGCCGACGCTGACGGATGGATCACGCCGAAACTGGCGAAGTGGCTGACTGGCGCAGATCTCTCACCGGAAAAGCTGAAAGCGCTCCAGGGTTTCTGCACAGCGCTTATCGCGAAGCCTGAGACGCAGAAACTCGTAACCACGATGCTACAGCACACTTCGCCGCAGATTCGCGGTGTGGCTTTGAGCATTCTGGCTGGACAGACTGGCGGTGTGTCGAATGACGCATGGGTCAGTGCTCTGGAGGCGACGCTGCAGAATGGAAAAGACAATCTCTCGTTGGTGCTGGACGCCATCAAGAAACTCCAATCCACGCATTTTGACACCGCGCTCCACGCGCTTGCGGCGGACGCTAAGCGACCGTTGGCGATTCGTTTGAAGGCGCTGGATACGGCGAAGATTGTGAAGCTCACGGGCGACATCTTTGTCATGGTCAAAGGTGTACTTGCTGATGCTGCTTCATCTGCCGCTGCAAAGATTCAGGCGGCAGGTATGATCGCAGCAGCACCGCTGGCGAAGGAACAGTTGATAGAGATCGCACCGCTGTTTGCCACACTGGGACCGGTGGAGTTGAAGGCACTGCTGCCACTCGTGCGAAAATCGAAGGAGGTTGATGTTGGTCGCACCATCGCGACTGAGATCGCGAAGAATCCGGTCATCGCGAGTCAGCAGGAAAGTCATTATCGCACGGCCTTCAGCGACCTGCCGCCGGACCTCTTCGAGACGATCATCCATCCCGCGTATGAGAAGGCTGATGTGGCGAATGAAGCGAAGAAACGTCAGTTGGCACCACTCGCTGACAAGGCCGTGGCTTCCGGTGATGCGAAGGCAGGACACGCCGCCTTTGCCGCTGGAAAAGGCACCTGTATGGCTTGTCACAAGATCGGTGAAGTGGGTCGTGCCATCGGTCCTGACCTCAGCAAGATCGGTGCGATCCGCACAGAGCGCGATCTGCTGGAAAGCGTGCTCTTTCCCAGCAACACCCTGGCCCGCGACTATGAGGCGCACATTCTCGAAACCAGTGACGGCCAGATGACAATGGGTGTCATCAAGAGCCACACGGCTGAGGGCTTGCTGGTCGTGGACATCGCTGGTCAGGAGAAGACTTTGCCGCACACGCAGATCGTCGGTGATACGACTTTGCCCACCAGCCTCATGCCGATGGGACTCGATCAAACGATGCCTGAGAAAGACCTGCTCGACCTCGTGGCCTATTTGCGCAGCCTGCGGTGAGTGACGATCTTGAACGCGCCACCAGCGCCATCGGCATCCATGATCTGGCTTTGAGATTTGCCGAGTCGTGAAGTGATGAAATCAGCCTGTGCACCATACGATGTCTCCACCCACCCCAGTGACTCAGCCCACGCACGGTAGTCGGTAAAATTGATGTCAGCGGTGATGTCCTGCCTGCCGATGTTTTGATAAATGGCCGGTCCTTCGAGCCGCTGATGCAGCAAGTAAGCGCGTAGGGTTCCATGCGGACGACGGTGATAGATGGTAGGGAATGTGTCGCCATAATCCACGCTGAGCATCGCGCCCTGCTGCCAGTCTATAGCCCAGCCACGCAGCCAGTCGCGCACTGAGGTGTGGAGTTCATAGCGTTGCTGCGGATGCTTCGGTATTTGCTGGATGGCAGAAAAATCAGCGTCGGATGTGAAGGGCTGGAGTGACTCACGAACCGCACCTTGCGTGAACTCGACAAAGACTTCGTGCCACGCACCCGCGTGCCATTGAACTAGCGTGACGGGAAAGGCATCGAGCAGTTCATTGTGATAGATGAAGGCCTTGCCATCACAGGCATTCAAGGCCTGGCGCAGGTCATTATGCCAGCGAACCGATTTGCCAAGGCGCTGCTTTTGCTGCGCGCGCAAGCTCTCGGAGGTATCAACGATGTGCCACTCGAAGCGTCGCCTTTGCCACCAGCCCAGTGACTTCTTCACCGTCTCCATCAGCATCCCATTCCCTGCGCCGATCTCGATGATGTGACGAATCACAGGCATCTCCCGAGCTTCGTCTTTGATCCACGAAGCGATGGCTTGGCCGAGCTGTGGTGAAAGAGTGGCCGAAGTGGAGAAATCACCGCGCGCGCCAATGTCCTGAACCCGTCGCGCATAGTAGCCACGCTGCGGATCGTGCAACGCGCGGGCCATGAAAGATCGAAATGATTCAGTCATGAGTGGAATCGTGGCTTGGGCTTGGCTCAGACTAACTTAAAGCGCTTTCTAAGTAGCCACTCGACACTGATGAGCACGATGACTGCACCGAACCACCACCAGCTCGACCACAGGATTGTTTCCTGAATGGTGACTTGTTTGCGGTCGATGGATTTCAAGAGATCGGGCAGCTCGGTGGCGGCCTGCTCCTCGCGCATGAAGCGCCCTCCCGAAGCATCGGCCAAGGCCTCAAGCAGCGGGCGGTTCATGGTCAGCGTGGCCCACTCGGGATTGCCGGCATCGGCCACGCGCAGTGAGAGGCGCAGGTCGCTGCGCGCAGCGGCGGGGCTATCGGCGACAGCGATCTCATAGGCTCCGGCTTTCAATGGCGGCGTCAGCGCGCGGTAGATGCCGAAGTGAGTGGGGTCTGGCTCCAGTTGCAGCGTGGCGATCTCTTTGCCATCGAGCAGCACGAAGGCGCGCGGCTCGGCATTGCTCACGAGTCCGCCTTCAGCATTGCGCACGCGCACGCGGATCTCGCCCTGCTCACCGGGTGTGTAGCGCATGCGATCGGTGCCGATGGAAAGCTTCTTGTCTTCAGCCTGGAAGGGCGGTGCGGCGACCCAGGCGGCGAGCTGCATCCATAACCGTTGATGATACAAATCACCGACCTGGAAGCGCCAGCGCCACAGATCATCCGTGGCCAGATACAGCACGGCACCCGCACCGACGGGACGAAACACAGCGGCTGGCAGGGTGGCGGGAGTGCCGCTGGTTCCCAGCGTGGCCAAAGTCACTGCTCCAGGCTGTGCCGTGACTTGCGCGGCCCAGCGCATCTCGGGCAAAGTCGGCCAGAGGGTGGCATTCGCACTCGGGCTGTCGCTCAGGCGCAGCGACTGCTGCCGCTCGCCATCCGGCGTGAGACGCCACACGATGTTTTTGGCGAGCGCCGCACTTTTAGAAGCCCATGTCACAGGAATGAGGGAGGCCGTTTTGCCTTTCGCCCACTCTTTGAGATGACCGTGCAGACCGTCGATGAGCACCAGACCGCCGCCGCGCTTCTCGACATACTCGACGAGCCAGTCGAGCTGAAATTCTTTGAAGCGGGAAGGTGAGAGATCGCCGAGCAGGACGAGATCATAACTGAGCAACTCCTCGCGCGTGAGCGGGAAGAGTTTCTGGATCGAGCCGTCGTCGATTTTCTCGGCGTAATCGTCGAACACGAGCTTCGTCTCCCAGCGCTCATCGCGGTCGAAGTGGTTGTGGATGTAGCGCGTCTCCCAGCGCGGGCGGCCATCAAGGATGAGCACCTTGCGTTTCTTGGTCAGCAGATGCAGCGCGACCTCGCGGCTGTTGTTCGAGCGTGTCTTTTCCAGATTCGAGCGCTCGCCCTGCACGGCGACCTGGACATTGAGAAGGCGTAAAGTCTTGTCGCGCTCCGCCGCTGGAGCTGGAGGCAGTTCTTTGACCGGGAATTGAAAATCGAAGCGTCGCTCGCCCTTGCCATCGCCGGTGAAATTCTGCTCCCACATCGTCTTGCCCGAGCTGGTGATCTTGATCAGAGCCGGTGTGCCAGCGGGCAGAGAATCGCTGATGAGCACGCGGCCTTGCAGGTTCTCTTCGGAGAACACGGACTCTGCGGTGACGACATTGAGCACGCTGAGATCTGGTGGCGGCACCTCGCTGCCAAATCCAATCGTGAACACCGGCGTGTTCGCCTGCTTCATCGCCGTGGCGAACTCTTCCGGCGATCCAGGTCCATTGTGCTGCCCATCCGTGAGCACCACGAGCGCCGTGCCCGGTGTCACGGGGCCGAGTGCATCACGCAAAGCATTGTCGAGATTCGTGATCGGTGCATCCGCCTGCACCTCGAAGGTCGTCGGCAGGTCGCCCGACGTGTCCTTGCCTTTTTGCCGGTTCCACCACACGCGCTGTGTGAGCTGACCGCGCAGCAGCACCAGTTCCACGTCCTGAGTTTCCGTGAGCTTCTTGAGCAGCGGAGTCGCGCCTGACAGCAGCATCTTCTCCGCACGAAGCAGACGAGCATCGCTGCCTTCATCCTCCAGCTTCATGCTTGCCGAAGTGTCCACCGCTAGCACCACGCGGCCGAGCTGACGCTGCGTCGTCTCCCGTCGCATCACCGGTCCTGACAAAGCCAGCACGAGAAGGAACACCGCCAGTGAGCGCAACGCCGCAGGCACCCAGCCCCAGCGACTGCCCACAAACTTCAACTCACGCCGATACAGAAACCACATCGCCGCCGCCAGCCCAAACGCCAGCAGCCACACCGTGATGACGGAGTAGTCGCCGGTGAAGCGGAGCGTGGTTTCAGTGGTGGGGTTCATGCGGGAAATTTTTTGGGCAGTATTTGGCTGGCTAGAACTTGTAGCGCTCTTTGAGCTTACCGGCCTTGTAGGCGATGACGAAGTTGGTCGGATCGGCAAGCTGGAGGTAGTCGTGG
>JBEBGU010000174.1:0-7386 GCA_040081325.1 Prosthecobacter sp. | reverse complement strand
AATTTGGGATCGACAAAGCGGTAGCCGACTTCAGCGTAACTGTAATTCAGCAAGGGTGTGCCGCCGCCCATGCTTTGCTGGACCGTGCTGCCCCAACTATTGGCCGGAGCGGGCTGCTGATAGCCGTAGTTCATCGGTGCCTGCTGCGCCGGATCCATCATGGTCGGCCCCGCATAGGGGGAGCCAACCGGTGGCGGCGGTAAAGTCGGAGCCATGCCAGTGTAGGCAGGCGGCGCACCATAAGATGGAGGCGGCAGCGAAGGCATCACCGGCGGCGTCGGTGGAGCCATAGGAGCACCCAGACCTGCTCCAGCGGACGGATAACCTGGTGCGCCATACTGAGCCGATAAAGAAGAGACCATGATGGCCATCATCAGAGTGGAGAGAGCAAGAGTGGTTTTCATAGACTGGCTTAGTGGATCTTAAATATACAGATAAGTTAAACAGTCTTTCAAAAAAGTGGCTTCATCAAGTAATTTTATTTGATTCTCGTTTTTTGAGTCAGCCCAATACTTGACTGCGATGATCCCGTGATGTGCAGACTGCGTTTTAGTGTCTTTTCAGCCAAGTGCTCTTTGGCAATGACCTAGAATCCAGTGCTGCGAGTCCCAAAAGAAACGGGCAGACTTATCCAATCACCACATGCTTCTATTTGGCAGAGGCCACAGGCGCAGATGCAGAAGTAAGCAAGGATTGCAGTGGGCGGGGGAAGACGCCTAGCACGACAATCGCCACGGCAAGCAGCACGGCACCCGCTTTGCTAAAGGCGCTGAGAGATAGGGTCTCTGGGCACCCGACTTCAGAGCTATAGATGGCCAGGATAGTCTTGAAGTAATAATAGAAACCCGCTGCCGCACCTATCACCGCACAGGTCAAAGCACCCCAATAGGCGTGATCAACAAGGCCAAGGAAGACAAAGAGCTTACCCATGAAACCAGCAGTGAGTGGCAGACCCGCAAGTGATGCCAAGGCGACGGTCATTACCAAGGCGAGCAATGGCGATTTCTTGGCTAGGCCACGGAAGTCGCGAATGTCCTCGCCACCACCGTTCACGCGCAGAATGGCGAGGACTAGGAAACCAAGAACGGTCATCGGCAGGTAGGTGGCGAGATAGAAAGCCACGACACCACCTGAGTTGAGATCCATGCGTGCCGAGTCACGACAAGCGAGAGCGAGCAGCAAGTAGCCAGCATGGCTGATGCTGGAGTAGGCGAGCAAACGCTTCACACTCTGCTGGAACATCGCGGGTAGGCTGCCGAGCAGAACCGTCAGCGAACCTCCAACAAGCAATACGCCCTGAATCTCTGGAGCAATGATCGAACCCTCTCCAAGGAAGCTATTCACGACGCGCGTCAGCACCACAAAGCCTGCGGCTTTGGAGCCAACTGAGAGAAAGGTCGTCACGGGGATGGGTGCGCCCTGATAGACATCGGGCACCCACATTTGGAAGGGGGCCGCCGCTATTTTGAAACCCAAACCGGCGAGCAAGAACGCGGCACCCAAAAGCACTGGCATTTTTGCCGTGGCTGGATTCGCGAGCGCTTTGGCAATTCCTTCAAAGGTGAGCGAACCCGTAGCTCCGTAAATCCAGGCGATGCCATAGACCAGCACACCAGTGCTGAGTGCGCCGAGGATCAGGTATTTGACACCGGCTTCCAGAGCTAAGGCACTTTTACGCGCATAGGCGACGAGCACATAGAAGCTCACGGTGACGAGTTCCAGTGCCACGAAAACGGTGACCAGATCTTTGGCCGAGGCCATCCACATCATGCCAGCACAAACAATCAGCGGCAGGCTGAACATTTCAGAGACACGCCCATCGACGGTGTACTTCGTGAGATACGGCGCGCACTCAGAAGTCAGCCAGAGCACGATCAAGGTGATGACGAGAGCAAAGCCCTTGTAGAAAAGCGCTAGCGTATCGAGCTGATGAAAAGGCCGCACGAACTCGGGCAGCAGGGCCGCGTCTTTGTTTGCAAAAATGAACAGCAGCAGAGCAAGGGCGACGCCACCCATGCTGATCCCAGCCAGTGTGCGACGAGCGATGGTGGGCATGAAAGCCTCAAGAACCAGGAGTAACAACCCCAGGATGGCTAAACCGACTTCGATGGAAAACACGCTCATGGATCAAGAAAGGGTTCAGTGTGCTGCTGCGGCAATGCCAGCCGCAAGATCGGTTTTGATCAGGCCCAGCAACAGCCAGGGGCAGCAACCAACGATGAGCAATGTCGCAGCCAGGAGAATGAGAGGCACACGCTGAGAAAAGGCCGGATCAGTCATAAACAAACCAGAAGTGGCCGTGCCATGGAAGATGCTCCGGTAGGCGCGTAGCATATAGACGGCGGACATGACGACACCCCAGAGGCCAATCACCACGCTCCATTGCAACATTCCGAACTCGGTCGTTCCAAACTTGGTGAAACTGCCGATGAAGACCATGACTTCACCCGCAAAGTTAGCAAGACCTGGCAGGCCGATGGAAGCAAAGGCACCGAAGGCAAACAACACCGTGAATGTAGGTGCATGGCTGCCTAGACCACCAAGCTTGCTCAGTTCCAGTGTTCCTAGTTGGCTGCGCAGACGTCCAGCAAGAGCAAACAAAAGGGCGATGCTTATACCATGAGCAAACATCAATAACACGGCACCACGCAACGCGATTTCAGTGCCCGCGGCTAGACCGAGAAAGATGTAACCCATGTGCATCACCGATGAATTGGCGAGCACATCATCCAGACGCTTTTGATTGATGGTGACGAAGCCCATGACCAGAATGTTGCCGATCAGCATGTAGAGCAGAGCTTGCTGCACCCATGGTACTTGAACGCCTTGTGGTAGCAATGGCATGGCGATGCGCAGGAGACCGTAGAGGCCGAATTTTTTCAAGACTCCCGAGTGCAGCATGGCCACAGGTGTGGGCGCAGTCGCATAAGCTGGAGCCGCCCAACTATGCAGAGGGAAAAGACTGACCAGTGTGCCGAAACCGAGAAGCAGAACAAAGAAGATCATGCCCTGCTTGTCCACAGGCAGCGGTGTCGCGGCAGCTTGAGCACGCAGTGCATTCAGATCGAAGGTTAGCTTTCCACCGCCACTGTATTCGAGCACCAGCCAAGCCAAGCCTGCGAGCAAAACCAGACTGCCAGCACCGAGATAAATGGTGATTTTCCAAGCCACTGCTTTTCGATGATCAGAGTCTCCATGGCCATGCAGAGCAATCATCAAGAAGGTCGGAATCAATGCCAGTTCATGGAAGGCGTAGATGAAGAATATATCTGTGCAAAGGAAGGCCCCCAAGGCACCACCAGCGATAAGCAGTGAAGCGATGTGATAGATGGCGGGCTTCTCAGTACTGATCTGCCAGACGGCAGCAAGCGTCACCAAAGCTGTAAGCAGAGCTAGGATCAAGGCCACGCCATCAGCACCCACACCGAATGAGATCGCGGGGTTTTCTAAGACCACGCGGGCGCTTTCAAAAGCAAAGCCAGCTTTACCGGCTGAGGCAGATTTGAACTGAAACACGAGGCTCAGCACGATCAGCAGATTCAAGATGGCTGTGCCGACTGAGGTCGCACGAGTCGGCGCTCCGAGCCAGATGGCGAGAGCTGCGATGAGGGGTAGTAAGATGACGATTTCGAGCAAACTCATTTCTTTTCTCCATCAATGACCCATGTGCGGCAGCACAAACACAACCAGATAAATGACCATCAGCACACCCGCGCCGAGCATGAAAGTATAAGCCTGCAAATGACCACCGGTCAGCACACGGGCTGCGGAGCCCAGACGTGTCGCAATGAAAGCAGGCAGGCGGGCCACAAGGCCGTCCACAAAGATGCGTTCGATGCCAGTGACGATCCAAGCGACGCCATCTTGAAGAACCTTCACCAGCACGGCGTAGATCTCATCAAAGTAAAACTTGTTGGCGAACAGCTTGATGTTCAGCGGGTCTTTGTCCTTACCGCGATAAAGAACGAAACCAGAGACCACACCGATCAAGAGTGCCGAGATGGAGGCAATCATCACGGTCGGGTGCTCTTCCGCATGATTTGGGACCATGGCTTGCAGAAGACGAGTGATCGGTCCGATAGGAGAAAGCAACGTCAGCCCTGCTAGCACGATCAGCGGCAACACCATGACAATCGGAGCCTCAACAGCATGGTGAGCGTGGTCCGTGCGTGGCTTACCAAAGAAGGTCACGACAAACATACGCGTCATGTAAAAAGCAGTCAGCAAGGCAGTAGCAACGCCCACCCAGAAGAGGGGACGACAGGCCTCAAAGCCAAGCCCAAGGATGGTTTCTTTGCTGAAGAATCCGCTGAATCCTGGCACACCCATGAGCGCTGCAGTGCCGACGGCAAAGGTCGCAAAGGTGACAGGCATATGTTTCATCAAGCCACCCATTTTCCACATATCTTGCTCGTGGTGGCAGGCATAGATGATGGCACCAGAACCGAGGAAGAGCATCGCCTTGAAGAAGGCGTGCGTGTAGAGGTGGAACATGGCTGGGTGCCCCGGACCCGCCTCGTGATGCCCCACTCCGACCTGCATGGCCAGCAGACCGACAGCCATCACCATGTAGCCGAGTTGTGAAAGGGTGGAGTAGGCCAGCACACGCTTGATGTCATTCTGCTGCGTGGCCATCAGGGCAGCAATCAGAGCCGTCAGACCACCAATCCATGCCACAATGGTTGCGGCATCAGGCGAGGCCTCGATCACAAAGCTGCAACGAACCAACATGAATACACCCGCAGCCACCATCGTCGCGGCGTGAATCAGAGCAGAGACGGGAGTCGGGCCTTCCATCGCATCAGGCAGCCAGACATGCAGCGGGAACTGCGCGCTTTTGCCGACGGCTCCCATGAAGACACCCAGGGCAGCAAGCATCATGAAAGTTGTGTTGGCCTGCGCCATTTCATGCAGTGGACCTTCGGCAAAGCCTTCCTTGAGGCCGATGAAACTGACATCACCATGATTGGCCATAAATAACATCAGGATGCCGATCATGAATCCGAAGTCGCCGATGCGGTTAACCAGGAAAGCCTTCTTCGAAGCCTCAGCTGCCGAAGGCTTTTCAAACCAGTGACCGATGAGCAAATAGGAACTTAAACCCACGAGTTCCCAAAAGATAAACATCATCACTAAATTACCCGCCAGCACGATGCCGGTCATCGAGAACATGAAGAGCGAGAGCGCACCAAAGAAGCGCACCTTGCCATCATCATCCTTCATGTAGCCGAGGGAGAAAATATGAACTAGCAAACCGATGGAGGTGACGATGAACATCATGCCCCGGCTTTGTTGATCAATCAGCGCATCGATCACTAAGCGAATCTTTCCCACCTCAAGAAACGGCAGCAGCAACGGCGTCGAATTTTCCGTACCGAGCATCATGAAGCTGACCACGAAACAGATCGCAGCAGAGAGGACGGAAAGCGCGACACACGCTCCTTTGAGCACCTTATTCCCCAGCAGGATCGCCAGTGCCGACATCAGTGGCAGCAGCAGCAGCAGGGTGGGGAGGGACGATGAATTCTGATCAGGCATGAATAAAAAGAGTTAGCCTTGGAGCTTCGAGACAGCTTCTACCTCAACACTCTGTTTCGAGCGGAAGAGAGCCACGATGATGGCCAAGCCGACTGCCACCTCAGCGGCGGCAACGGTGATGGTGAAAAACACAAGCGCCTGCGCCGAGTAGTCGGGCAGACCCTCTACCACATGGAAGCGGGAGAAAGCCACGAGGGTGAGATTGGCTGCGCTCAGCATCATCTCCAGACACATGTAGATGATGATGATGTTCCGCCGAGCCACGACTCCAGCGAGTCCGAGGGCAAAGAGCGCGCCACTGACAATGAGATAATGGTTCAGTGTGATCATCGTGCGACCTCCTTCTCACGCTTGCTCAAGACCACGACGCCAACGGTACCGACGAGCAACAAGAGTCCGATGACCTGAAGATGAAAACCATATTGCTTAAACAGCGTCAGGCCCATGAGCTTGGCATCTGGCAGCGTGCCAGCTTTGAGGTCATTGGAGATCGTGGGCAGATTCCCCTTCCCTGCGGCCATTGTAGCACCGGCCTTTTCCAGCGTGAGCGCCACATCACTCGTGGTTTTGTCACCGAGAGAAAGACTGCTGCTGATAGTCGCCACCTGCACGGCCAGGACTGCCGCTAGCACGATACCACCAATCACAGCAGCAAGGTTTGGCTTCTTGTCGGACTCCGCTTTGATGTCCAAAAGCATGATGATGAAAAGGAACAAGACCATCACCGCACCGGCATAGACTAGGATCTGAATCGTGCCGATAAAGTAGGCATCAAGACTGATGAACAGTGCGGCTAGGCCGACAAAACTCATGGCGAGCGAAAGTGCACAGGTCACTGGATTACGCGCGGTAACCACCATCAGGCCAAAGCCAAGGGTGAGAGCAGCAAAGAAGTAAAAAAGAAGGGTGGGCATCGGTTACTTCAGTTCGTTCCACTTGTTCACGAGACCCACGCGCACGCCGCCGATCTCATAGAGCTTCTTTTTGTCGTGCATCAGCTCCCCACGCGACTCGCCTGTGATGGCGTAATCTTTGCGGAGATAGATGGCCTGCTCAGGGCAGACTTCTTCACACATGCCGCAGTAGATGCAGCGGGTCATGTCGATATCGAACTCTTTCGGGCGCTTCTCCACCTTCGCCCATGGGTCATCGCTCGGTATCTCACCAGGCATGATGCGGATGGCTTTCGGCGGGCAGATGAACTCACAGAGTTGGCAGCTCACGCAGCGCTCACGGCCTTGCTCATCAGTGACCAGCGCTGGAGCGCCACGGTAGTAGTCAGGCAGATGTTCATCCCACTTTTGTTCGGGATACTCCATCGTCACCTTGGGTTTTTTACCGGTGATCTCCAGAAAGGTTTTCAGCGCGTGGCCGAGCGTGATCTTCAGGCCTTTGGCAAAGGTGGAGATGAACCACCTTTCATGCCAGGCGAGTTTAGGACGTTGAACAATGATCGTTGCCATAAATGGGGGGATTTACTTTAACGGGAACCAAATCATGAGCGCCGCCGTCAGGAGGACGTTGGCTAGGGCGAGTTCAAACATGACCATCCAGCCCAGTTTCATGAGTTGGTCGAAGCGGAAGCGCGGAAGCGACCAACGGATCAAAATGAAGAAAAGAATGAAGGCCACGATCTTCACAAAGAACGTCGCGATGTGCAGCACACCGAGCCACAGCGGCGTGTCACCCGGCGTGTAACCCAGACCGATGAGCGGACCAAAGGGGATGCTCCAACCACCCAGGAACAACGTCACAGCCATACCGGAGCCAATAATCATCGCTGCGTACTCACCCAGGAAGAAGAGAGCAAACTTCATCGAGCTATACTCCGTGTGATAGCCTGCCACG
>JBEBGU010000930.1:0-1922 GCA_040081325.1 Prosthecobacter sp. | reverse complement strand
ATCCGCTCATCTGCCTATTTACTCTGGATTACCGACGGAACTCTCCGCCTAGCCAATGAGGAAACACCCGCGACAGCACGGGCGGCTGCCAGTTTTTTCAAGCCTGGCATCAGGCCCACACCACCAAGTCTGACAGGCCCCAGCTACACTTATCAATGGAATCCTGGTTGGCTAGGCACTCCGCAGCCCACGCAAGGGTGGGACACACTGCCGCAGGGCTATCTTAATTGGTCGCTGCTTAATCTTCCGGGGCCACTGCCGCCAGTAGGCGGAATTTACAGTCCTGAAGTTCAGGCCACACTTAACGAGTACCGCACAACCCAAATAATATCTCCTGGGTACCAAACAATCCTAACCAGACTTGAGCAACTAAGGACAAAAGTTCCCCCAGCCAACACAGACATCGACGCCGATGGTATGCTTAATGCCTGGGAGGCACGCTATAACCTAAACTTCCGTGATGCGAGGGATGCTGATATTGTGGCAATGCCCGACTCTGGCCCCACGCCACCTGGGCAACTCGTCACCCGCACAGACATGGCCCGATACAAGGATGAGTACAACCTCATCCGCGAGTATCCTGCTGCTTTCCTCAATGGAGGGCTATTCACCAAAGTTGAATGGGAAATGATGAATCGAGTTGATCCTGATCACGATGGCTTGCCAAACATCCTCGAATGCAAAGTAGGCGGAAATCCCCGCCTGCCCGACTTGTTAGCCACTCTCGGGCGCGACACGGACCAGGACGGCTACAGTGATACTGAGGAACTTCTCGCAGGGTCCGATTATCTAGATGCTTCGAGCAACCCCTCCACCCTCCCCAGCGGGACTGGTGACACCGGCACAACACCAACACCTCCAGGAACGCCACCACCACTACCGAACCCGCCTTTCAAACTAGTGTGGAATGCCCCAACAGTAAGTGCAAGCTATAGCAAGGGCTACAAGTCCACGGGTGAACTCAATGAAGCGACCACAGGTGGCTCAAAAAAATATTACAAATCTGGATCGACAACTTCGACCGGAGAGAGTTGGAGTTTTTATGATAGTGGCAAACCCAAAAGCATCGGAGATATAATTCCAAAATGCACCATGCCAACTAGCGACGCTTTCGCAGGTTGGGATAAAACCATTCTCGGTGAGCTATTTCAGTCGGAATTCATAGCGGCAGAACTATATACCGGCACTGGAAGTGCATCGTATAAATGGAACGCTACCAAAACGTGGAACTACACAAGAGCACAGGTCAAGGCCAAGACTCTGGATTTATTAACTCCTGTTGAACTGAACCAGCCGGTCAAAGTCCCTTGCCTGAGAATCAAGGAAAGGTGGAGCATTCAAAGTAGGCCGCCGACTATAGCGGCGCTCCAACGAACGGAAATTCTGGGCACCTACACCTTCACTATTCCTGCGGGACATTTTAAATCGGAAGTATTTCCTCAATTGTTGAGTTTTCCACTGACCCACCCAGCCGACACCGATACAAACAGCTTTATATACCGCCTCCTCCCCGTGGAGATAGAGGTCAAACACACTGAAAAAGAGCGGGACGACGAGGGCAACGAACTCACGACAACGATCAACCCAGGAGCGACAACATTGCTTCGTGATGAAATCGCCGACTTGAGAATCAAGGTGCCAACGATGGGCAATGCCGATTGGGACCTGAAGCTCGAACTTGAACCAGCGGACATGAAGACTCAGACGCTCGACTCTCGTGGGGCAGTGCAGATGTATGACTTTGGCACCATTGATCCCTTTGGCACCATTACGCCGTTGTCAGCGAACGCTAATGGCACATCGAAGGCTGGGCCGTATGACATCAAGTTACTCGCGGGCAATGGTGGCGATGAAACATTCAAGATCGTCGTGAACAAGGAGGGCAAGTTCAAACTTCGGCTCAAGAGCGCGGACAACAAGAT
>JBEBGU010000173.1:0-7412 GCA_040081325.1 Prosthecobacter sp. | reverse complement strand
AATTCACCCCCATCGCCGAAGAACTCACCGCCAACGAAGCCAAAATCGTCGCCGAACTCATCGCCGTCCAAGGCAAGCCCGCCGACATCGGCGGCTACTACCAGCCCGATGACGTGAAAGCCAGCGCCGCCCTCCGCCCCAGCGCGACCTTCAATGCGATTCTGGCAAAGGTGTGAGACATGCTAGCAGCAATCTAACTTCTTCACTGGGGCTTCAACCTTCCCCTGCCTTTTTCCTATGAGCCATCCACTAGCCACTCTCCCTGCCACTGATCCAGCCCAAATCCTCCGACTGAGGGATCGGCAGTATGGGGCTGAGCTGATCGCGGCGGCGCTGATGCATTTTGATTTTTTCTCTTGGTTAGATCAGAAAGATGGAGTTACCGACACGGACATCTGCAAACACTTCGACTTCACGGCGCGGCCTACGGATGTGCTGCTGACGCTGTGCCGGGCGAATGGCTTCATCACGACGGATGCTGCGGGCGGGCATCACCTCGCGCAGTTGGGGCGTGAGCATTTGGTTAAAGGATCGCCTTGGTATCTGGGGCCGTATTATGCGCCGATTCAGGATACGCCGATCGTACAGGGCTTCCTGAAAGTCCTGCGCACGGGTAAGCCCGCGAACTGGCAGGCGAAGACGGATGCTAAGGACTGGCATGAGTCGATGCTGGACGAGGACTTTGCGCGTAGCTTCACTGATCTCATGAATAGCCGGGGCATGATCTTTGGTCAGTATTTGGCTAAAGCGATGACGCCGCTGCTCGGTGATCGTCGTCATCTGCTGGATGTCGGCGGTGGCTCAGGCATTTACTCTTCCACCATGGTCGCCGCGCATCCGCAGCTCAGCGCCACGGTGTTGGAGCAGTCGCCAGTGGACGCCATCGTGCGCAAAGAGATCGCAAAGCATGGCCTGTCTGACCGCGTGCAGGTCGCCAGTGGTGACATGTTTAAAGTCGCCTGGCCTGAGACGGACATCGTGCTGCTTTCCAATGTCCTACACGATTGGGATGTGCCTGAGATGCGTGCACTTTTGGTCAAAGCGGCTGAGACGCTGCCTGCTGGTGGATTACTCATCATTCATGATGCTTTCATCCGTGATGACAAAACGGGGCCGCATCCTGTGGCTGAATACTCCGCGCTGCTGATGAACATCACACAGGGTAAATGCTACTCGCCTGCTGAATACGGCGCGGTCCTCAATGAACTTGGTTTCGATGTCGGCCCATATCAGGACACGGTCGCTGATCGAGGCTTCATGACGGCAGTGAAGCTCTAAACGTCATCCGAAGCTCTCCTGCCGATACGCGGCGGGGGAGGTATTCCGATACTGCCGCATCATGCGGCTGAAATAGTGGCGATTCACCAGGCCGCAGTGTTCAGCGATGTATTCGATACTGTCGTCCGTGTGGCGTAGCAGGCGGCAGGCTTCATCAAGGCGGTAGTCGAGCAGGATGCGCATGGGGGGGAGCTGCAATTCTTGCTGAAAGAGATGGTTCAAATTTCGCACGCTGAGTCCGGCATGACGGGCGATCTGATCCGCCGTCAACTTGAGTCCCATGTGCTGGTTCATGAACTCCATCGCCTTCACCACGCGAGCATCAAGACGCTGCTGCTCCCACACACTGTCCGGCAGGCGCTGCACGGTCTCCGCCACGAGTTGAGTCGATACCCATGGGAAGCGCACACTGCCAGGCTTTTGCCCTAGTTTGATCAGGCTTTGAAGCAGGCTGCGCATATGCGGCGTGTTGCTAAAGCTATAGATCCCAGGCGCAGCTCTGTCCGCCACAGGACCGAGACTGAAGTGCGCATACCATTTGCTAAAAGGGCTGGTTGTCGTGGTGCTAAAAGTCGTGTGCGGCGGGATCAGATACACGGTGCCAGGCTTGAGCGGCGTTTGTTTGCCATCGATCTCGATGACGCCACCGAGCTCCATC
This sequence comes from Prosthecobacter sp., assembly GCA_040081325.1. Lineage (GTDB taxonomy): Bacteria > Verrucomicrobiota > Verrucomicrobiia > Verrucomicrobiales > Verrucomicrobiaceae > Prosthecobacter. The sequence goes on along the minus strand of JBEBGU010000173.1, from coordinate 5,476 downwards.
GGCCAATACAGACGCCAATACGGATCATTCAGCCGGCGTAGCTCCCACTGCTGGAGCTCGATCTTGCGAGTGGTCAGAATATCCACCGTCACCCCTGGCAGCGCCACGCTGCGGTGCCCCTGCACACGGTGGGCGGAACCTGCGGGGACGACGCTGAGGAAGGAAGGTGTCTGCGGCATAACGGATTGCTAAATAAGACACAACTCTGGCCGATGCAGGTATGGATGGCAAGAAGGGGATGAATATGGATGAGACTTCCAACCCAATACCCACAACCATGGCCGACATCACCACCAGCGCAGCAGACAAGAAGGACAAAGAATACTTCACCGCCACCCCACAAGAGGCTCCTGGCTTCTTCCTCAAGGGTTGCCACCAATACGACTGGGGTCTCAAAAATCGCATGAGCCGCATCTTTGACCCCAAAGATGGCCGCACCGTGATGCTCGCCTTTGACCATGGCTATTTTCAGGGTCCAACAACTGGCCTTGAGCGTGTGGATCAGACGATTCTCCCGCTCGCTCCGTATGCCGATTGCCTCATGCTCACGCGCGGCATTCAGCGCAGTGTGATCCCTGCCAGCACCACGAAAGCCATCGCGCTGCGTGCTTCAGGCGGCACCTCCATGATTAGCCCGATGGAAGAATGGGAAGGAGAGATCGACGGTAAGAAAGCTAAGTTTGGCCGCCCAGGATTCGAGCCTCTCTCCAATGAAAGCACCGCGCTCAACATCGAAGAAGCGATCCGCCTGAACGCCAGCGTTCTTGCCGTGCAAGTCTTCATCGGCAGTGCTTATGAGCGACAGTCCCTGAAGAATCTCACGGACCTTGTCGATGCGGCAAGCCGCTACGGCATCGCCGTCATGGGCGTGACCGCCGTTGGTCGTGCGATGGCACGGACACCGCAGTATTTCCGTCTGGCTACTCGCATCATGGCGGAGCTCGGAGCCAATGTCGTGAAGTGCTACTACACGGACACCGAATTTGATACCGTGACCTCCTGCTGCCCGGTGCCGATCGTCATCGCCGGTGGTAAAAAATTGCCTGAACTCGAAGCGCTGACCATGTGCTACAACGCCATCCAACAAGGAGCCAATGGCGTGGACATGGGCCGCAACATCTTCCAGAGCGATGCACCGATCAGCATGATGCAAGCCGTGCGTGGTGTCGTGCATGAGGGCCTGACTCCTGATCAAGGCTACGCTATGTACAACGATCTCAAGGCCAAGGGCACCAAGTAATCTAAGACGATCATGGAACTTAAACCCAACCAAGTCCGCCTGATGATGATTCAGGTCGCTGATGCCATCATCGCTGCTGAAGCCATGCTTTCCCAAGCCGACCGCGACCTCGGTGACGGCGATCACGGCCTCGGTATGAAGCGTGGCATGGAGGCCGTGAAAGTGCAGCTTGAGCCGCTGGAGCCGAGCAGTGTCGAGCAAGTCTTCGTCACCACTGGCACTGCCATGATGTCCAGCATGGGCGGCGCATCCGGCGCGCTCTTTGGTACGGTCTATCGTGCTGGTGGCAAGGCTCTGGCAGGACGTGATGCCCTCGACGCCGAAGGCCTCGCGCTCTTGCTCGAAGCCGCGCTGGAAGGCGTGATGAAACGTGGAGGTGCCAAGCCCGGCGACAAAACCATGATCGATGCCCTAGCCCCAGCCGCTGCGAAAGCTCGTGAAGTCGCCGCCCTTGAACTGACCGAAGCTTTCAAAGCCGTCGCCGCCGCTGCCGAATCCGGCAAAGAAGCCAGCAAGGCCATGATCGCTCAATTTGGTCGCGCCAAGACCCTCGGTGAAGCTTGCATTGGCTTCCCTGATGCAGGCGCGTGCTCCGTGACGATTATGCTGAGCACGATGCGGGATTATGTGACCTCCTAGTTTGACTTCAAACCGACTGTGTTCACCGCGATCACGCGATACATGTACTTCTTACCAGCCTCAGCTTTCGTGTCGGTGAAGGTCATCTTCACAAGAGGATTCGCAGGTGTGTCGCTGTATTGCAGGCCCTGGAAGGTCGGGCGACCAAAGGGGTTCGCTGGTTTCTCGGGTGCGGCGGCGATCTGCTTTCCATCGCGCTCTATGATGAAATTAGCGATGCCGCTTTCGAGATCAGCCGTGACATCCCAGGTGAGTTCATTGCCTTTGATTTGAATGTTGGTTGGCGCAGGCGGTGGCGTTGTGTCCGTCACAGCGCTGTCTTTCACATACTGCGCCCAGGCTTTGGCAGTGGTTTCATTCGGCAGCCACACAGCTTTAGTTTTGTCTCCAGAATAATTCGCGACAGGCGCGGCTTCGCTACCGAGCAGAGGTGCTAGCCAGGCGCTATCAGGAGACATCGCCTGGAGTGCTCCACCGCCCTTTTTTGAAAGGCGTGCTGTTAGGCAAGCATCCAGCCAAGGCATAGCGAGGTAGCGTTGGTTGCCGCATTCATGTGAGGTGAAAGGATCAACGGAGACACCGATGAGGCCGCCTCGGGAACGCACATGATTGAAGAAAGCCTCATTCGCCGCCCACGCGCCAGCAAAGCGGCCTTCTTTAACCGTGACGCCTTCTTTCGTGCCGAGATTGCACATGATCGGCACACTCAGAGCGGCTTCTGGGACAGTGTGTGTCTTGATGGTTGATCGGCTTGGGTTGGCTTCCAGCAAAGGCACGCCCGAGCGTAGCCATGCCGCAGCGACGCGCTCAGGATGCATCAACACCATACCGCCCGCCCAATGCCCGCCGCCGCTGTGACCCCAGAGCGCCCATGGCACTTTCGACAGCTCGGGATGTCCGCTTTTAGCACCGAGATCGACGAGGCATTTCTGGAACGCAGCACTCGATCCATTGCGCGGATCACACCACATTTGGCACTCGGCTTTCTCCGGCTGCTCATAGGCTGGCGCGAGCAGTGCGCAGTCATGCCTCTTCGCCAGCGCCTGCCAATGCAGATCATAGGCACCCGTGAGTCCCGATTTGCACGAGCCCTCACCACAGCCATGCTGATGCACGATCACGCCCCGGAGTGTCTTCACGTCATTGGGTACCCAGACCGTGTAGTTCACCGGAAAGATCAGCTCGCCCGGCTTGGCCGATGCCTCATAGCGCACTTGAAAATAAGGTGCCTCAGCAGGTGGGAAGACATCATACGGTGCCTTTTGAGCCGACAATGATGTGGCGAAAGAGAGGAAGAGGAGTACTGCGGTGCGCATGGGTCCAATACCAACGTCACCAGACCAGCAAGACTACAGGGGAATTATTTCTCAAAGCCTGCGCATGTGCATCCCAGTGATGGCTGGGTGGGAGACTGTGACTTGATCAGGCGTTAGGAATTGCACACTTATGGCCAGATAAGCCATCGCTTCACATCGACATGAAACACATCGAAAATCCAGACGTCATCCTCATCGGCAGCGGCATCATGTCGTCGAATCTCGGCACGCTGCTGAAGCGGCTCGATCCGACTCTCACCATCCAGCTTTATGAAGTCACTGATGGGCTAGCACAGGAGAGCTCGGATGGCTGGAACAACGCGGGCACGGGCCATGCAGGCATCTGTGAGCTGAGCTACACGCCGAAGCGTGAGGCGGACGGCAGCGTGAATGTGAGCAAGGTGATCGAGATCTTCGAGCAGTTCGAGCACTCGAAGCAGTTCTGGAGTTACGCAGTCGGCAGCGGCATGGTGGAGCGGCCTTCTGAGTTCATCAATCCGCTCCAGCACATCAGCTTTGTGCATGGTCAGGAGCAGGTGGACTTTCTCAAAGCGCGCTATGAGGGCATGGTGGCGCATCCCTTTTTTAGCACGATGGAATACACCACGGATCGCGACAAGATCGCGACCTGGGCACCGCTGCTACTGGAGGGGCGCGGTGATGTGCCAATCGCGGCGACAAAGATGGACGCAGGCACGGACGTGAACTTCGGAGGCATCTCACGCAAGCTCCTGCAATGGCTCGGCCAGCAGGATGGCTGCGGCATTGCTTCAGCGCACAAAGTCGTCGGGCTGAGTAAAAAGAATGGGCGCTGGGAAGTGCAGGCGCGTGATCTGAAGACAAATGAAGTGCGTACGAATCACGCGAAGTTCGTCTTTGTCGGCGCGGGTGGTGGTAGCTTAGGCCTGCTGCAAAAGTCCGGCATCCCTGAGGCGAAGGGCCTGGGCGGCTTCCCCATCGGTGGGCAGTGGCTGATCTGCGACAACCCAGAGATCGTGGCCAAGCATGAAGCGAAGGTTTATGGCCAAGCGCTGGATGCTGCGCCAACCATGGCGGTGCCGCATCTCGACACGCGCATGTTAGATGGCAAAAAGACGCTGCTCTTTGGCCCCTTTGCCGCATGGACGACGAAGTTTCTGCACAAGAAGGGCAGCATCACTGACCTGCCGTTTTCCATTCGCCCAGACAATCTGACGACGCTGATCAACATCGGCATCAGCAACTTGGAACTGGTGCGTTACCTGATCCAACAAGGGCTGCAAAGCATGGCAGATCGGATGAAAGTGCTGCATGTCTTTTACCCAGCCGCGCAGGCCAAAGACTGGCGCTTGATCGATGCTGGCATCCGCGTGCAGGCCATCAAGAAGACGGATGGCCTAGCGGGAATCGTCCACTACGGGACGGAAGTCATCACCGATGCTGACCGCAGCATCTCGGCTCTGCTCGGTGCCTCGCCGGGAGCTTCGGTGTCGGTGAATATCATCCTGGAAGTCATCAAGAAATGTTTCCCTCACCTGCTAGCCACACCGGAAGGTCATGCGCGCATGAAGGAGATGATCCCGACCTATGATGAAGACATCAAGCTGCCTGCCAATGCGGCAAGATATGAAGAAGTGAGTCGGCGCGCTGAGGAGTTGCTCGGATTGCACAGGTGATGCGGCGCTGATCCAACGTCGATAGAGACCTCTCTGCTAAATCCGACACATATTTTGCTGGCATGTTCTGAAAAAGCAGGACGTTTATCTTCACGAACAACCATGAAAGCTCGTCTCCTCACACTCTTCTTTTCGTCATTCATCATTCTGCATTCGTCATTAGGTGAAGACGCTGGCTTTAAGCCTCTTTTCAACGGCAAAGACCTCGCCGGGTGGGATGGCAACTCAGAGCTGTGGAGTGTGGAAGATGGCTGCATCACGGGCAAGACGACCGGCCCAGAGCAACTCGCCTACAATCAATTTCTGATCTGGCGCGGTGGCGTGGTGAAGAACTTCGAGCTTAGAGCGAAGATCAAACAAAGCGGCAACAACACGGGTATCCAATATCGCAGCAAGGAACTGCCAGAGAACGGCAAGTGGTCTGTCGGCGGTTATCAGTGTGACATTCATCCTGCACACCCGAACAACGCCATGGTCTATGAGGAGCGCGGACGCGGCATCATCGTGCAAAACGGTCAGGGCGTCGTCATTGATCCCGAAGGCACGCGCTGGCTCGCCTCTGAGCATGAACCGGTAAAGATCGATATCGCCGAATGGCACGAGTACACCGTCATCGCGCAGGGCAA
>JBEBGU010000172.1:0-7462 GCA_040081325.1 Prosthecobacter sp. | reverse complement strand
TTTCCGTCTTTGAAAGGGTGATCATAGGCCAGCCAAAAATGAAGAATAACGGCCCGGATGATCGGATGCACAAAAGGTGCGGCGTCATCCGGTTGATTGGCAAAATCACACATGGCCTGAAGCCGGGCTTCCAGAGTTTCGGCCGGGGGTGGTGTGTGAAGCACCTCCTCAGTCATCTCATCAATGACCTCAACGGACTCATCCATGCGTCGCAGCCGTCCGGCGGCTGTGGGATCGTCCAGCGTATCCATCGTGATATACCGGTGAATCTCATACACGAGTTCTGGTGTAAGCGCCCGGCTCCTCCAGTTCGTCAACTCGCTCATGGTCAGGTAATTGTTGAGAATCATGCGCTCGCTGATGTTTCTCGGCTCGCTTTTGCTGCGAAGCATGTCCCGTGCGACTTCCCGAGTGGTTGCTGCTCCCTCAAGCTGGCTCGAGGTGATAGCTTCCTCCATCAAGCTGCTGACCAAATATTGATCTCGTGTGGAGGAGTTCGTGACCTGAGCTGGCATTTGCACGGTCCCGCCTGCCATCATGTCAAGATTGTGAAGGCATAGCAGCATCGGATCTGTCAGAAACCAAGAGAAAGCTCTTCCCCGAGGATCCAATAGTGGCAAGCTCCGAGCTTGACTGTTGCGGTGGAAGCGGAGGCTCAGCCACCATTCTTCGAGCGTGTAGCCTTCAGGAGGACTTCGGTGCCGCAGTTCATCCCAATGAAAATATCGGTCATCAGGTAATTTTTGAGTGATGAGTGAGATAATTCTCTCCGGCTCTGTTTTTTTGAACAGGCTTTCCATTGAAGGCGGTGTGCGTGGAATGTGCATTTATTAAATTGTTATCAATCTGTGATTAATTGATAGCTAATTAACAGCCGGGCCGCTCAGATGCTATCAATTTATTTTGAATTGATAGCTAGTTGATAGCCTGTCGGCACTGAACTCTAAGCCGCCTCAATGCTTCACCGAGCACCCCGGCCCGACGCTTTGGAAGAAGTCGTTCCCCTTGTCATCAATCAGAATAAAGGCCGGGAAATCCTCCACCTCGATCTTCCAGATGGCTTCCATGCCGAGTTCGGGGAACTCGACGACTTCGACCTTCTTGATGTTTTCCTTGGCGAGGATGGCGGCGGGGCCACCGATGCTGCCGAGGTAGAAGCCGCCGTGTTTTTTGCACGCGTCGGTGACCTGCTGGCCGCGGTTTCCTTTGGCGATCATGATCATGCTGCCGCCGTGGCTTTGGAAGAGATCGACGTAGCTGTCCATGCGGCCGGCGGTGGTGGGGCCGAAGCTGCCGCTGGGCATGCCGGCGGGTGTTTTGGCGGGACCGGCGTAATAGACGGGGTGGTTCTTGAAGTAGTCGGGCAACGGCTTGCCGGCATCGAGCATTTCCTTCAGCTTCGCATGCGCGATGTCGCGGGCGACGATGATGGGGCCGTTGATGAGGAGGCGCGTGGTGGTGGGATACTTGCTCAGCTCGGCACGGATTTCGGCCATGGGGCGGTTCGTGTCGATGCGCACAGCGTTGGTGTCTTTGCGATGGCGCAGCTCCTCGGGGATGTATTGCAGCGGGTTCGTTTCGAGCTTTTCGATGAAGACGCCGTCACGCGTGATCTTGCCCTTCGCCTGGCGGTCGGCGGAGCAGGAAACGCCGATGCCGATGGGCAATGACGCGCCGTGACGCGGCAGGCGGATGATGCGCACGTCGAGCGCGAAGTATTTCCCGCCAAACTGCGCGCCGATGCCGCACTCGCGAGCGGCCTGGAGCATCTGCGCCTCGAGCTCGACATCGCGGAAGGCGCGGCCGTGCTCGTTGCCGGTGGTGGGGAGGTTGTCGTAATACTTCGTGGAGGCGAGTTTGACGTGTTTCATCGTCGATTCGGCCGAGGTGCCGCCGATGACGAAGGTGAGGTGGTAAGGCGGGCACGCGGCGGTGCCGAGCGTGACCATTTTGTCGGACAAAAACTTCACGATGCTCTTCGGATTGAGCACGGCGCGGGTCTCTTGATACAGGAAGGCCTTGTTCGCCGAGCCGCCGCCTTTGGCGATGAAGAGGAACTTATACGCGTCGCCATCCGTGGCATACAAATCGAGCTGCGCGGGCAAGTTGGTGCCGGTGTTCTTCTCGTCGAACATATTCAACGCGGCGTTTTGCGAGTAGCGCAGGTTGTTCTCCGTGTAGGCGAGATAGACGCCCTTCGAGAGCGCGGCCTCGTCACCGCCGCCGGTCCAGACCTGCTGGCCTTTTTTGCCCATGATGATGGAGGTGCCGGTGTCCTGGCAAAACGGCAGCAAGCCCGCGGAGGCCACGTCGGCATTCTTGAGCATCGTGAGCGCCACCATGCGGTCGTTCTCGCTCGCTTCTTTGTCATCGAGGATGGCGGCGACCTGCTTCAGGTGCTTGGGCCGCAGGAAGAAATTGATGTCATGAAACGCCTGGTTCGCCAGCAACGTAAGCGCCTCGGGATTCACGACGAGTACTTCCTTCTCGCCGAATTTCTGCACGCTGACGTGCTCTTTGGTCAGCAGGCGGTATTCGGTGTCGTCGGTGCCGAGTTCGAGGAGTTCTTGGTATTGAAAAGCGGGGGTGGGCATGGTGTGAGTGATATTGAGCCGGATTCAATAGCGGTGCAACGATCGTGAGTTCTCAAACTTCTTTAGCCAATCTCCTGGCACGGAGGTTGAAGGGATCACTTCCGTCGTCACGTATCCCCTCAGTCAAATAAACGACCTTTAGCCCACTATGAAATTCACCTCGCTTCATACCCTCTCACTTTCTCTGCTCACGACTGCCGCTTTCGCAGATGGCGCGTTTTACGGCGATCCGCCAGACGCCACGCATCCCTGGGCGATTCATGACATGAACCGTGCGCAGCCCATGCGTGTGGAGGCTGGCTCGTTCAGCTCGCAGGACAAACCAGGCACGCCACCTTCGGATGCAACAATCCTCTTTGGTGGAAAGGCTGATGAACTCGAGAAATGGCAGTCGGACAAGCAGCCCGCTGAGCCTACTAAATGGGAGGTCAAAGATGGTGTTCTCCAATGCGTGCCGGGCAGTGGCTACATCCGCACGAAAGAAGAATTCGCCGATTGCCAGCTTCACATCGAGTGGAGCGCGCCGAGCAAAGTCGAGGGCAACAGTCAGGGGCGCGGCAACAGCGGCGTTTTTCTCATGGGCCAAGTCGAGGTTCAAGTGCTCGATAACGACAACAACCCCACCTACCCAGATGGCTTTGCCTCGTCCATCTATGGCATCAATCCGCCGTTGGTCAATCCACTGCGCGCTGCTGGTGCATGGCAGACTTACGAAATCATCTTCCGCCGCCCCATTTTCAAAGACGGCAAGGAACTTGATGCCGGCTATATCACAGTATTCGTCAATGGCGTGCTCACTCAAGACCACACGCCACTGGAGGGTGGTGGCGGTCATATGAAGCGCTCCTCACCACGTGCTTTTCCTGACCAAGGCCCGCTTAAACTCCAGGATCACGGCAACCCGGTGCGCTACCGCAACATCTGGTACCGTCCGCTGCCGAAGCGCGCCATCGAAGGTGGTGACACCAGTCACATGAGCGAAGCTGCCACGACAACGAAGCGCGCTGAGATTGCCAAGACCATCCGCGAAGACGCCGCGAAAATGGAAGGCAACTCCAAGATGCTGCGCCTCTTTGAATCCATCTGCTATGCGGAGAACACAGAGGCCAAGAACAACGCCCTACTGACGCTTGGCTCCTTTATCACTGAAGTGAAAGCGCTGCCTACCGACAAGATCGAGTCCCAGAAAGGCGAGGTCCTCCGAGTCACTAAAGCGCTGCGTTATCTCACCAAGTTCAAATTTGTCGCGGATGATCTCGAAGCGAAGAACGCGCTCGAAGCCATTATCAAAGCGAATGATTGGGAGCCGAAAAAATAAAACAAAAAACCCCGCAGCTCACGGAGCACTGCGGGGTCTTTTTTTCGGCGGTTAACCGAAAGGGATTACAGGGAACCCTTCAACGCGGATGAGGCGACGAAGCGGACGCTCTTGGAAGCCTTGATCTTCATAGCAGCGCCAGTTTTTGGATTGCGACCAGTGCGGGCAGCGCGCTTAGCGACTTTGAAGGTGCCGAAGCCGATGAGCTGGACGTTTCCATCCTTCTTTACGCCTTTGGCGATTGCGGTGAGGACAGCATCGAGTGCGTCTGCTGTTGCGCGCTTGGTGGTTTCGCCGCCGAGGTTTTTCTGAATGAGTTCGAGGAGTTGGGCTTTGTTCATAACTGAGTGTGTTGCTAGTTGCTTGGTGTTCGTGTTGAGGTTTCCTGCTGGTGGATGACAGAGGAGTCTTGTGCGATTAAGAGGCCAACCGTCTTACGGCGTCAAACACAAAAATCACCCCAAGCCCTGTATCCGCGCTGATTTATGAGCCTCACTTCATTAAAAAAGTTCTTGCTTCCTGAGCTGAAATTTATCTCACACGATACCTCTTTTATTGCACCAGGAGCTGTGGTGATCGGCGCGGTGGAGCTGGCCGCAGAGTCCAGTGTTTGGTTCACCAGTGTGTTACGCGGCGACATCAATCGCATCATCGTGGGCGCTCAGACTAACATTCAGGATGGCTGTGTCCTACATGTCAGTGATGATCATGCCTGCATTCTCGGCGAGCGCGTCACTGTCGGGCACCGCGCCATCGTCCATGCCTGCACGGTCGAGGATGAGGTTCTAATCGGCATGGGTGCGATCATTCTCGATGGTGCCAGAATAGGCGCGCGCAGCATCGTGGCGGCGGGAGCACTTGTGACCAAAAATATGCAGGTTCCAGAGGGGGCACTCGTCATGGGGTCACCGGCTCGAGTCGTGCGGGAGCTAAGCGATGAGGAGCAGGCGGCGAACCCAAAGCTCGCTCTCAAGTATGTCGAGATCGCTCGGCGCTACCGAACCATGAATGTAGCGGAGATGATGGCTGCTCACACGCGCGTGAGTTGACGCCGCAAAGAAAGCTCAACACAGGTGATGATCACCGTGATGCAAAAGAGAATGACGAGGCCATTGATCCACAGTGTGCTGAAGGCCGTGCCAAAGTAGCGCTTGGTGGTGCCAAAGAAAACGTTGGGGCTGGTTTTACGGCGATAGTCTTCACGCTCCATCTCCGCCTTGGTCACGAGGTCTAGCACCTTGCGGTTTACATACACTTCTTCTGCGCTGACGCCGTCTTGCTGAGCAAGCGCGGACTGCAAGAGCTTCGGCGTGACTTTCCCACGAATGGCGGCGTCACGGATTTCACCGAGCATGCGCGCCGCTTCGTTCTTGTCCTTGGCGTAGAGGCCTGAGACGACCGCAAGCCCCTGCTTTGCGGTGTCCAATTCCTGCTGTTGCGCCGCCGTCATCTTGATCTCAGGCGGCAGGTTGACTAGCTCTTGGATGCGGTGTTCCATCTGGTCCTGAGCAGAGGTCAGTGGGTTCAGCTTTGCCTGGGAAATGAGCATGGCTTCATAGCTCCAGCGCAGAGGCATGAACTGACAGATAAAGGGCACCTTGAGCTTACTCGCCGTATCTTCTTCAGTGACACCAGCCTTTTCCAGCCAGCGTGTCACGGAGTAAACGAAGTCCAAGTTTTTGTTCATCTCCTCATACTTGATAAGCGCGCCACCGAGGATGATCTGCGGGATGAGAATGAGCGGGATGGCATTGATGGCGGTGCGATTATCCGTGACCACACTGGAGATCAAAAGGCCGAGGCACGCACCGGTGAGCGCGGTGATAAACATCCACCAAAGATGCGCAAAAAACATGTCGCGGATCTCCAAGACCCAATTCCCGATGAGCAGATAAATCACACACTGCACCAGCGCAAAGGTGCTCAGCGAAATGATCTTCCCCATGAGATAATAAAACGTGCGCAAGTTATGATTGCGCTCCCGACTCAGCGTGTGCCGGTCACGGATGATCTCATCTGCGCTATTAGTCAGACCGAGAAACATCGCCACCACGAGACTCATGAAAAGATAGGTCGGGATGTGAAAAGCTGTGGCAAAAGTGTAGTGCTCATCCTCGCTGTACTTCAGCACGCTGGAGATGAGGAAAGCGAGCATCGGTGCTTCAAGCAATGTGGTCAGCAGATTCGTGCGGTTCCTCAGCTTCGAGAGAAAGGCACGCTTCAGCATTGTGTAAAAGAGGATGCTTTCCTCACGCAGCGTGTGCTTGGGCGGCTTCGGCACAGCCCGTGAACGGGAGGAAGATTGCGTGTCATCGCGCGGTCTCGCGATGAGATTGGTGCTGCCAGGAAAGGCCTGAGCTTTGGCCATACTTTCGAGCAGCAGGTGGCTCTGGTAGCGATCACGCCAAAAGTTAGGCGGAAAGCGGCGCGCAGCCACCATGTGCCCATCAGCACTGCGTTCTTGGATGATGTCACCGCTGATGTCTCGCAGCGGTGTCTCCAGCACATCGAATACAAAGTCGGGCGTCATGTTCGCTGGCATCTCGGCTTCGCGCTGACCCGTCTCGTCGTTATAGGCTTTCCAGAAGTATTCGAGCAGCCCCTGAGGCGGGCCGAAGTAGGCCATCTTGCCGCCTTTATCCAGCAGCAGTGCCTTATCAAACATCTGCAGCAGCCTCATGCTCGGCTGGTGGATGGAGGTCAGCACGATCTTGTTGCGGGCGAGATTGCGAATAATTTCCAGCACATGCTCGCTGTCTTTTGAGGACAAACCAGAAGTCGGTTCATCAAAGAGATACACATCTGAAATACCGATCATGTCCAGGCCCGCATTGAGTCGCTTGCGCTCACCACCGGAGAGGAATTTCTGCTGAGGCGTGCCTGCGAGACGCTGCCGCATATCGGCTAGGCCGAGTTCAGCGAGCTTGGCTTCGACGCGTTTGCGGCGCTCGTCTGTTTTCAAATGTGGGCAGCGCACAGCGACTGAGAAGTCTAGATTTTCCTGCACCTTCAGCAGCGGATCAAAGGCATCTTCCTGCGGGATGTAGGCGACGTAGGGCGTGAGATTCGTCAGGTTACTGTAGAGCGAGAGGCCGTTCATGAGCACCTCACCGCCCTTTGTTTTTAACTGCCCACCGAGCACGCGTAGCAGGGTGCTTTTACCACAACCACTCGGCCCCATGACGCAGATCATCTCACCACGACGCGCGAGAAAGCTGATGCCGTCGAGCGCCGTGTCTTTGCTATCGAAGCGATGCAGCAACTCGCGCACCTCCATCTGGCGGATGGTATTCTTCTCCTCCTCAATAATACGGTCACTGAAGTGGCAGCGGAGGAACTGGCCCTCACCGAGCGTGATCGTCGCGCCATCATCGAGAGAGATGCGATCACGCACTGGCACCTCACCAATGTAGATCGGGCGGGAGGAGCGCAGCACCTCCACCGAGCCGGTTTTTTGCGCGTAGTTACACTCAATGCGCAGCAGGATCTCACCCTCAGTATCCTCTGAGAGAAGGATGTCTCCTTCATCCAGCAGCTCAGGTTTGTTAGA
>JBEBGU010000171.1:0-7489 GCA_040081325.1 Prosthecobacter sp. | reverse complement strand
CATCTGCACCACGCCAGGAGTAGATCGACTGCGCGTCATCACCCACGACCATGAGATTACCATCCACGCCGGTGAGCATCTCGACAAACTCGGACTGGAGGCTGTTCGTGTCCTGATACTCATCCACGAGCACGAACTCGAACTGCCTGCGATACCGCTCCAGCAGGTCTTCGTTCTCCTTCAGCAAGCGCACGGACTGCGTGAGCAGATCGTCAAAATCCATGCAGTTCGTCTCCACCTTCTTCGCCTGATACAGCTTTCGCAGGCTGATGATGTGATCCAGGGCATGATCAAAATAGGGATAACGCGAGGCGACGATCTCCGGCAATGACAGGCAGGTATTGTTCGCCATCGAGTAGATGTCGCCCAGCACCTCGGCTTTGGGAAAGCGGAAGCCTGCGGTGTCGATGCCGCTATTGTTCACCACGGTCTCCAACAGATCCTTCTGATCCTCACGATCCATGATGGAGTAACCTTTACGATAACCGAGGCGCTCCGAGTTCCAGCGCAGCAGCTTGTTCCCGATGCTGTGAAACGTGCCACTCCACAGCCGCTGAATATCCACAGGCACCAGAGCTGTCACGCGATCCAGCATTTCGCGTGCGGCTTTGTTCGTGAAAGTCAGTAGCAGGATCTGATCCGGCAGCACGCCATTATCCAGCAGCCAAGCCACGCGATAGGTCAGCGTCCGCGTCTTTCCTGATCCAGCACCGGCAATGACTAAAGTCTGTCCCGGCGGCGCGGTCACAGCAGCGTACTGCTGCTCATTGAGCTCCGCTTTGTAATCAATGCGAGGGGCTGAGGAAGTGGAAGTGTGTAGCGTGTAGTCGCGGGCCATGAGCAATATCAAACGCTCAGTGCTCAGTGCAGAGCGTTCCGTCAACCGGGATGTGCGACAGCTTGACCATTCGCTCCGCAGCGCCATCTCTGGACCGTGGCTGACTTCTTCACTTTCGACCAACTCCATAACTTCCCTGCCCTGACTCCGCCTGCGCGGCTGGCAGTGATCGGCGATCCGATTGGACATTCCAAATCGCCGCAGATGCACAACCCGGCGCTGCAAGCCTGCGGCATCGACGCGCAGTATGTCCGCGTGCAAGTGCCCGTCGGTAGTGTGAAGGAAGCGTTCGGACTCTTTGTGAAACAAGGCTTCCTCGGCGTGAACATCACCATCCCGCATAAGTTCGAAGCGCTGGATGCCGTGGATGTTGTCGATCCACTCGCTCAGCAACTCGGAGCAGTGAACACGTTGGCAATTCGCGATGGAAAGATGTTTGGCTACAACACGGACGGCCCAGGTTTCCTGCGCAGCGTGAAGGAAGCATTCGGGGCAGAGATCAAAGATCTGCGTGTCCTCATCATTGGTGCAGGTGGTGGCGCAGGGCGTGCCGTGGCGGTGCAAAGTGTGCTCGCTGGCTGTCGTGATCTGGTGCTGGCGAATCGAACGGCGTCGAAACTCGGGCCACTGGTGGAGGAGCTTCGGGGAGCCACGCCTTGGCAGGCGCGGCTACTAACTTGCTCATTGGAATCGCATGATCTCGCTCAGCATTTAGCGAATGTGGATCTCATCGTGAATGCGACCTCAGTGGGCATGAAGGCAGAAGACGCACCGTTGCTGCCAGTGGATTCACTGGAGTCACGCCATCTCGTCTATGACATGGTGTATCGCGCCAGTGGTCCGACGGATCTCATTCAGCAGGCCAACGCCGTTGGAGCCAAACATGCTGACGGCATGTGTCTGCTCCTGCATCAGGGCGCGATTTCGTTTGAGCATTGGTTTGATCAACCTGCACCTATTGAGGCGATGCGCGCTGGATTGATGGGAGCGTGACGGAAATCGCGGTGAGCTTGCGTTAAGTTCCAATGCGAATCTGGGATCTACATTGTCATCTGAGCGGAGTCGCCGGTCTTACGCCTGAGGCACGACTGAGCGAACTGCTGCGCTATGCGGACCGCGTCGGCATCGAGCGACTATGCATTTACATGGGGATGAAGTGGGCGCAGGACCCGACGCCCGATGATCTGGTGAAGCAGAACGACGAAGTACTCCGCGCGCTCGACAAACATTCGGACCGCGCGTTTGGCTTTGTGTATCTGAGCGCGAAGCATGTGGAGCGCAGTCTGAGCGAGCTAGAGCGCTGTGTGGCAAATGGGCCGATGGTGGGCGTGAAGCTATGGGTGGCGCAGCACTGCAACGTGCCGGAGATCGATCCGATCATCGCGCGGGCGGCGGAGTTGAAGGCGGTGATTTTTCAGCACACCTGGTTCAAGACGAACGGAAACTATGCTGGTGAATCCACGCCTGATGATCTCGTGGCTCTGGCGCAACGTTTCCCGAAGGTGCCGATCATCTGCGGGCACACAGGCGGAACATGGGAACTGGGACTGAGGGCGATCCGTGATCAGAAGAATCTCTTCGCCGATCTCGCGGGCAGCGACCCGACCTGGGGCATCACGGAGATGGCGGTGCGCGAACTCGGCGCGGACCGTATCATCTACGGCAGCGACGGCGGAGGGCGCAGCTTTGCCAGCCAACTCGCGAAAGTTCACGGCGCGCAAATCAGCGAGGCGGATAAGCAGAAGATTTTTTGCGACAACCTGCGCGGCTTGATGATGCCCATCTTGAAAGCGAAAGGAATCAAGGCATGAATCGAAGACACTTTCTCGGACACACCGCCGCATTTGCCGCTGCGCCTTTGCTGGCTGCTGAAAAGCAAACGGGGATCATCGACTGCAACCTCCATCTCGGTCGTCATCCCAATCGTGATCTACCACAGATCGACAGTGCTTTCCTCAGCAAGCACCACATCGATCAAGCCTGGGCCGGATCGTTTGAAGCGCTCCTGCATAGAGACATCGCCGTCGTGAACCAGCGTCTAGCCGATGCTTGCAAACACGAGCCGAGACTATGGCCTGCGGGTTCGATTCATCTGCTACTGCCAGCCTGGAAAGATGACTTCAAGCGCTGTGTCGAAACCCATGACATGAAGATCCTGCGTCTGCATCCGAACCATCACGGCTACACGCTGGAAGACCCGAACTTCACCGAGTTACTAGAGCTAGCCGCCGAACGAATGATCGTGCAAATCGTCACGCAACTTGAAGATCAGCGCACTCAGCATCCGCTCACTCAAGTCGCGCCAGTTGATCTGAAGCCACTGACTGAGGTGCTGAAACGTGTACCGAATGCAAGAGTCATGCTTCTGAATGCCAATGCGGCCATGGTGACCAAGACGCTGCAAGGCAGCACGAATCTCTGGCTCGACATGGCGATGATCGAAGGTGTGGGCGGCGTGGAAAACCTGCTCAAATCCTGGCCCGCCGAGAAGCTGTGCTTCGGCTCACACGCCCCGTTCTTTTACTGGGAGTCGAGTGCGCTCAAGTTGCAGGAGTCCGTGCTGACATCTGAGCAACTGGTGGCTGTGCAGCGGGGCAATGCACTAGCGTTGCTTTGAGACTTGCGGGGGAATGCGCCGGGGTGATAGCCTTGCGGGCATGAAACCAATTCTGACTTTCTTCACGGCGCTGGCCTTGTTCTCACTGCCATGTCACGCCCTAGATCTGACTCAGCATGCTTTCTTCAAGCACCTCATCGGTGAGTGGAAGGCTGAGGGGAAGCTCACGGGTGAAAACAACGCTGTCGTGACCATCACGGAAAGCTGGACCGGCAAGGTGGATGCTGCGGACTCTTTTTCAATCGAAGGCACACGCACGATGAATGGTGAGACGCAGAAGTTTAATTGGGCCATCACTCACAACACGGCAACCGACAGCTATGAAGCGGTGCTCACGGGCAGTGATGCGCAGACGATCCGCTTTGAGGGAAGTGTGTCTGACGTGTCGCTCGTCATGGATCTAAAAGCGATCACGGGGAATGGCAACGGCAGCATCGCCGTGCAGGACACGCTTGAAGGCGCTGACAAAGAGACCATGAACTCCAAGGTGACTTTCACTGGTGATCAGGGCCAGACGACTCTGGAAGGCACGATCATTCACAAGCGGGTGAAGGTGCCTTGATTACGGCGCGTCTTCCGCGCGAGCCGGCAGAGCTGTGCGCGGGAGGATGAAGAAGGCCTGGCCTGGTGACAGAAGTGTCTGCGCGCTTTGGTCGAGCTGTGTGGTGTCGTCTTCTTGAATCCAGGCGCTGCTGGTCGAACGCTGCTGGAGGAAGAAGTTGCGATAGGTACTGTCGCCGACATTGAAGTCGCCACTCCAGAGGCGCAGACGGTCAGCGGTGGCGGAGGAAGTGCCAGCAGTGAAGCCATTCGCGGTCGTGAATCCGAGTGTGCGTGGGCTATGGTCGAGCAAGAAGCCGGAGCCGATGAGCTGCGCTTTATCAGATAGCGGCTGTGCGAAGCGATTCATGCGGACAGCGCCCGTGGTGGTGAGTGTGATGGCGCCAGTGCGTGCATGGATGAGCAAGCCTTCCCCTGGAGTGATGATGCGTGTACCATCGCTGTCACCTGTCCAACCATTGTTGCTAAGCCATGAGGTGTGGAAGGCTGCGCCATCAAAGAACATGAGGCGGTCTGCGTTTTCAGCACTTGTGCCTGGAGTGAATAGATCCACAGGGAAGAGTTCAGCAGCGGACCAATGCGGACGAATGGCGATGCGTGTGCCTGCGGTGATCGAAGGTGTACCGAGAAGGGCGATGCGCGTGCCGCTGCTTTCTGCGGCATTGATTTCAAAGCGCTGGCCGGTAGTGAGGACTTCGACATAGCTAGCTACAGCAGGCAGTGTGATGCTGGCGGGCAGCGTGAGTGTGCTGCCATCGACGGCGCTGACTTTGCCGACAAAGATGTCCGCTTTAAGCAGTGGCATGGAGAAGGTCTGACGCTCAGTGATGGCGCGGCTGAGCCAAGCCTGTGGCACGCTGGTGGCGGTGGCTTCTGAGGTGCCATTGAGGTCGGCATCAAGCAGCACTTTCACACGCAGGAAGCCGTGATTGGCTCCTGCGAAGACGTTGGCGCTGGCGATATCGACATAGCTGACGGTCTCTGTGCCGTCGTTGTTTTGCGTGACGGCAGGCGCGAACAAGAGGCGTGACCAGCCAGTGTCAGCCTGACGCAGGTCGGTGAGTGTTTCGATCTGGTAAGTCAGATCCGTGCGACCACCGCTGGGGCGGATCAGGAGTGCATCGACACGGCCCGTGATGGCATCAGTGGTAAGGCTGAAATGTGTCTTCTGCACGCCGCTGGCGGCATCTGTGCCGAGCGCGTATTCGAGGAGGTTCACGGAGCCATCCGCGTCGTTGTCGTCATTGGCGGAGCCTGTGTTTTCAGATGTCCAAGACGCAAAGGTGATCGGTGCTGGCGCTTCATTTGCAGCAGATGCGGTGATGATGACGCGCTCCCTCTGAGCCAGCGGGAAGCCTGCAGCAGCGACGAAACCAAAGTCGATGGTGAGATTGTAATTGGCATCCTTGCTGTTGTCGGATGCGCCATCGAAGCCGCTTTCATTCGCACCTGTCGGAGCAGAACCGATCTGGAGCACAAATGCTGCGCTGCTGATGCCCACGAGCGATGGCGAGGCTGCATCTAGACCATCCTCTCCCACATTGTCATCCGCGACTGTGCTCTGATTTCCGGACAATGAAACGCGACCGTAGAGCGGACCATTGGCTAAGTTAGCGCTACCAGGCAGCATGATGTTAGCCTTAAAGTTATCTGCTGCGACATGGACGGTGTAAGTGTCCGGCGGCAGATTGCTGAAGAGGTAGCGACCGCTGCTGTCTGTGCTGGTGCTGCGGAATGGCGTCTGCTGCCCAGCCTGATCGGTGCCGCGATACAAGAGCATCCAGACGCCAGCCACGCCCTCACCTGCGGTGTAGGCTCCATTGCTATCGGCATCGAAGAACACAACGTTACCAATGCCAAGATCCACGGGCGAGATCACACCGGTGAAGCCAAGATCGATGGTGTAGTCGAAGTCGGCGTCGCGTGAGTCATCCGTGCTGCCGCCAAAGCCTGACTCCTGTGATCCTGTCGGCTCCATACCGTAAGCGAGATTAAAGACGATGGAGTTCACGCCTGTGGTGGCGGGATTGGCGGCATTGAGCGTGTCTTCATCAGCCGCATCATCCAGGTGATCTTCATCTGTGCCAAAACCAGCAACGACCGCGCTACCCGCAAGCACTTTGCCACTGGCGAACTCAGAAGCGGGAATGTGCAGGAAGTAATCACCGGCCCCTGGCGCACGCAGCTCATAGGCACCACCGACGGTGCTGTAAGTCTGAGTTAGCGGAGCGGTCGATCCTGGCAGACTGCCTGTGGCGTAGAGTTCGATCAGGACACCGGGGATGCCGAAGTCAACGCCTGCGGTGAAGTGCCCGTCAGCATTGGAGTCGTTGAAGACGAGATTGCCAACCCCGATGGGCTTCGGTGCGAGTCCGATGTCCACGGTCATGTCGGAGTCGTGATCAAAGCTGTCGTCTTCATAGCTGAGGAATCCGGTTTCACCATTCTGATCATCAGGTGTCAGACCAGGCAGGATGGTGAAG
The DNA here is from genome assembly GCA_040081325.1 of Prosthecobacter sp. Classification (GTDB taxonomy): domain Bacteria; phylum Verrucomicrobiota; class Verrucomicrobiia; order Verrucomicrobiales; family Verrucomicrobiaceae; genus Prosthecobacter. The sequence continues at coordinate 990 of JBEBGU010000171.1, read as the reverse complement.
TTCGCGGTGCGCACGCCATCCGTCTCCACACTGGCGCTGGTGGAGTAGCCGTCCTGACCCGCATCATCGTCCACGTAAACGCCAGTGGTGTTTGCTGTGGCTGGTGTCGCCACGAGATTCTGCGCGGCTGCGCCTGAGGCAAAAGCACTGCCAGGGATGCGGATATGATAGGAGCCGGGGGCGATGCCGAAGCTGTACTGACCGCCATTGGAGGTCGTGGTCGTGGCGAGCGGGGCCGTGGCGTTGCCCTGTCCAGACCAGAGCTGGACGCTCAGGTTGTCGATGCCTGATTCGGAGTTTGGATCATAGATCCCATCACCATTGGCATCACGGAAGACGAGATTTCCTACCTGCACGCGCGGCACGAAACCGAAGTCGCGAGTGAGATCTGTCGCGGCGTCTGAGGCGTCATCCGTGGTACCCTGGAATCCATTTTCAGCACTACCAATGGGGCAAGTCGTGGGGCTGAGGAGGATGACGGCGGTGCTGATGCCATTCACATCTGGGCGACCGTCGTCGATGCCATCTTCACCCATATTGTCATCACCCGACTGCACATCAGCGACGCTGGCATGGAGGTAGAGAGGACCATCTGAGGCGAACATGGCGGACGGCACATGCACGTAGTAGCTGCCTGAGTTGAGGTTCTCAAAGAGGTAGTGACCATTGGCGTCGGTGGTCTGAGTATCAATCGGACTATCGAAGAGCGGTGTGGTGCCATCTTCAAAAAGCTGCACTTCAACACCAGCCACGCCTTCATTTGATTCAGCACGACCATTGTAGTTAGCATCGATGAAGACCAGATTGCCGATGGCGACAGGTTTGAAGAAGCCGAAGTCCACGGTGAGGTTCGTGTTATCATCATTGGCGTCATCCATGAAGGAGTCACGACCTGACTCACCCGTGAAGTTTTCAGGCTCAGCATCTGGTGCTAGGAGAATCGGGGTGGAGGTGACGCCGTAGAGTGTGGCATCTAGGTCACTGCCATTC
>JBEBGU010000929.1:0-1946 GCA_040081325.1 Prosthecobacter sp. | reverse complement strand
ACCGGTCTCCGCAAACTCCCGGCTGCGATACTGAATGCCCGTGTTGTTGCCCTTCTGCTTCACCTTCACCCGCAACTCGAAATTCTTCAGCACCCCGCCGCGCCAGATGAGAAACTGATTGTACTTCAACTGCTCCGGCCCCGTCGTCGTGCCGACGATTTCGCCATTCTCCACCTTCCACAGCTCCGGATTCCCATCCCAGCCACTGAGGTCTTTGCCATTGAACAGCGGCTTGAAGCCATCTTGGGCAGAGGATTTTAATGGGGATGTGAGGATGGCTAAGAGCAGCGTGAGGGTGAGTTTCTTGCGCATGGAGTTCTTGGTTCTTCGTTTTTTGATTCGGATCGGATAGCACTTAAGCGTGCAGGGCGAATGTCTGGTCGGTTAAAAAGGTGAGAGTCAGTCTCATAGATCGCAAAGGACTCAGATTTGTTTCTTCGGTTTCGCGGCGGCCTTGGCCTTGCCTTTGCGTGGCTGCGTCCGGGCCTCGTCCAACGGCAATCGCTTCTCACCCACGCTGACGGACCACTCGTGCAGCATCGCGCGATGGCGCTCGATCTCGGAATTGAGCGAGGCTTCGGCGATGAGGTTCTTCATCTCATACGGATCACTGCGCAGATCAAAGAAGGCCTCCTCGTCATCGGTGGAGAGCATGTATTTGAAGTGATCCGTGCGCACCATGCGGTGACCAGTGCCCACTCGACTCTCCGGCGGGCCGACGCATTCCGTGATGACGTAATCTCGCACGGTCGAGTCGGGTGCGTTTATGATCGGGCGCAAAGATTTGCCTATGAGCTGGGGCGGTGCCGTGACTCCTGCGAAGTCGATGACAGTCGGAAACACATCGAGTGATGACACCAGCGCCTCGCTCTTCGCGCCTTTCACAGGCAGCAGTGGCGAGTGGATGAACATCGGCACGCGCACCGATTCCTCGTGCATGGTGATCTTGTTGCCGAGGCCGTGATTACCGAGGTGGTAGCCGTTGTCGGAAAGGAAGATGATGATCGTGTTCTCATAGAGTCCGGCGGCCTTCATTTGCTCCACGAGCGTGCCGACCTGCTCATCGAGCATGCTCACATCGCCGTAGTAGGCTTTGATGACCTCCTTCATGGCCTCCACCGAGCGCGGTGGTCCGCAGGACAGGCCAGCGGGTGCGCCTTTGTAAATCCTTAAGGGGCCATCACGGAAGCCGATGGCACCAGGAGCAGCTTGATTGAAGAAGCTCTGCATCGGCGGCGACTCCATCCAGTTCGGATCGAGCGTGATGACGCTGTCCTTGTAAAGGTCCTTGAATCGCTGCGGTGCGGTGTAGGGCACATGTGGATTGTGCGGCGTGAGCCAGAGCAAGAACGGACGCCCTGACTTCGACTCCCGTTTCAAGAACTTGTCCGCTTCCTCGAACGTCTCTTCGTCATTGGCAGCTTTGATCTCGCGTCCCTCGGCAAAGCCAAAAGTCGGCGGCTCTCCCAGATGCGACTTCCCATACAGCGCGGTGTGATAGCCCGCCTGCCCCAGCACCATGGGCAAGGTCACGAAGCGCTTCTCCTCGACCACGCTCTTCTTGAAGCCCGCCGAAGCCAAACCGACCGCGCCATGCTGCTGAGGATACATGCCCGTGTAAATGCTCGCCCGACTCGCCACACAGATCGGCGAGGCCACAAACGCGCGATTCAACCGCAGCCCCTCCATCGCCAGCCGGTCGAGGTTCGGCGTCTTCACCACCGGGTTGTTGTAACCGATGGCTCGATAGGTCTGGTCATCGGTGAAGATAACCACGAAGTTCGGCTTCTTTTCAGCGAAGAGGGGGAGGCAGAGGGTGAATAAAATGGCGAGCGAATGGAGGCGCATGATCCCGCTAGAAACGTCGGCGCTAGCGGAACATCTCAGCAAATGCTGTGTCGGATCCGGCAGGTTGGCAGTCGGGCTCGCATCACCAGCAAGAGCGA
>JBEBGU010000170.1:0-7517 GCA_040081325.1 Prosthecobacter sp. | reverse complement strand
TCTCAAGCCTGCTAAACGCACCGCAATCTCCGGCAAGGCAACGGTGAATGGCACGCCAGTAAGCTGGGGCAGCGTCGTCTTCACATCGGATGACCCAAGTGCGCCTGTGGCCTGTGCACGAGTCATGCATGGTAGCTTTAAGCTCGATGAAAAGACCGGGCCGGTAGTCGGTAAAGTCAAACTCACGGTTAGCTACAGTGCTGCTGATGTCCCCGGTTTCGACACGCCAGATGGCACAGTAACGACTCGCGAGCAGAAGGCCGGAGCAGGTGAGTGGGTGCTGGAGATCAGCGAAAACCAAAAACCGCTAGAGCTTCAATTGGCGCACTGATCCATGCCACGTCCTACTCTCGCCGACATCGCCGCGCAGCTCGGTATCTCGAAGATGTCCGTGTCTCGTGCCCTGCGTGGTGAGCGGCAGGTAAGTGTGGAGTTACGTGAGCGTGTGCTCCAGGCAGCGACGGCGATGGGCTACCGCCCTGATCCCGAGATCGCAAAGCTGATGACGCATATGCGCCGTTCAAAACGTGTCTCATCCCCCATCACGCTCGCGTTTATCTGGGCGGAACAGAAGGAGGAGTCAGCCAAAACTTCCTCATGGTCAGAGGAACTTGTGCGCGGCGCTCATGTGCGAGCCGATCAGTTAGGCTATCGTCTGGAGGAGTTTCATCTCAAAGCACGCGGCATGACCGCGCGTCGCATGTCTGGCATCCTTGAAGCGCGGGGCATCCCGGGCTTGATCCTTTCGCCGCTTTTCTCACGCAGCCGTGGGCATGTTTCGATGCAGTGGGAGAAGTTTAGTAGTGTGGTCATCGGACTCGGCTACGCCCGCCCAGCCTTGCATCGTGTGCATCACCATCACTTCCTAGGCATGATGAACGCTATGCGGATGCTGAAAAAGCAGGGCTTTCGCCGCATCGGCTTTTATGCAGAGAGCACGATCGATGAGCGCATGTATCGCGCCTGGTCGGCTAGCTTTCTCGCGCATCATCCACTGCCTGTGACTCAGTCTGCTGAACTCTTGGCCCTGCATCGACAGATCAAGCGCGCCGATTTTCAGACCTGGTTGAAGTCGGCCAAACCTGATGTCGTCATCGAGACGGGCTATCATTTGACCGAGTGGTTGCCGCCCTCTGGTAAGATCGCTCACGCCACCTTGGCCTGGCGTGCTGACTGCCCCGGCATCGCTGGCATCGACCAGCAGGCGCATGTGCTCGGTGCGGCGGCGGTTGACCTCCTGGTGGCTCAGCATCAGCAGAATGAACGCGGCATCCCCGAGCACGCGAAGATCGTCATGACCGAGGGCCTCTGGCGCGCTGCAAGATAGGCAACGCGCCATCGTTCTCAGCATTCTCATGCGCTCCCTTTTCATTCTCTTCACTCTTTGCCCGATGCTCTCTTCGGCAAAGCCTAACGTACTGCTCATCTGCGTGGATGACCTCAAGCCAACCATCGGTTGCTTTGGAGACACTCACGCGAAGACGCCTAACATCGACCGACTCGCCGCACGCGGGATGCTCTTTGAAAAGGCCTTCTGCAATCAGGCCGTGTGCTCGCCCTCACGCAATGCCCTCCTTACCAGCCTGCGCCCGCAGACGCTCGGCATCTACGAACTCAGCACGAACTTCCGCAAAGGCGCGCAGGATGCCGTCACGCTACCGCAGCATTTCAAAAACAATGGCTACCGCGCGGAAGGCCTCGGCAAGATCTTCCATGTCGGCCATGGCAATGTGAATGATGAAGCCTCGTGGAGTGTGCCTCATTATTCACCGAAGACGATCAGCTACGCGCTGAAGGAAAACAATCCACCGACCTCGACACGTGAGGAGGCCCTGTTTGATAACAAAAAAGAAGCCTGGAAACTCCCTCGCGGAGCACCCACAGAAAACGCCGACGTGCCTGACAATCGCTATGGGGATGGCATGATCGCCGATGAAGCCATCAAGCGCCTCGATGCCGCGAAGCAAAAGCCGGATGAGCCATTCTTCCTCGCCGTGGGCTTCCTGAAACCCCATCTGCCTTTCGTCGCACCGAAAAAATACTGGGACCTGCATGATCCCTCCACACTCCCCAAGCCGACGTCTGATAAAGCGCCTGAAGGTGCGCCCGAGTTCGCTCCATCGTCATGGGGAGAACTTCGTCAGTATAAAGACATGCCGGATACCGGCCCCGTCACACAGGAGCAGCAGCGCCACCTCATCCACGGTTACTATGCGGCTACGAGTTACATGGATGCGCAGCTCGGCAAGGTGCTGGACGCGCTGGATGCCACAGGCTTCACCTCAAACACTATCATCGTCTTCTGGGGAGATCACGGCTGGCATCTCGGTGACCATGGCATGTGGTGTAAACACACGAACTATGAGCAGGCAGCGCACATCCCAGTCATCGTCAGTGCACCCAGCATCACGCAGGTCGGCTCGCGCACTAAGTCACTGATCGAGACTGTGGACATCTACCCCACGCTTGCCGAGCTGGCCGCTCTACCTGCTCCTGCCAATCTTGATGGACGCAGCTTTCTCACCGTACTCAAAGATGCCTCTGCCAGCACCAGGAATCACGCCATCCACGTCTATCCGCGCGGTGAAGGGCTGGGCCGTGCCATCCGCACGGATCGTTATCGTCTCGTTGAATGGAAGCCCATCGGCGCGAGTACTGAGAAGTCCGTGTTTGAACTCTACGACTACCAAGCTGACCCGCTGGAGTCGAAAAACCTCGCCAGTGATCAGCCTGCCATCGTGGCAGAACTCCGCGCATTGCTGGCGCAGCATCCTGAAGCCAAGCGGCAAATTCAAAGCAAGCCCGTTGCCAAGAAAGCCGAGCCGAATAAGTCCGAAGTAACCAAAGATCGCGGAGTGATGTTTGATCAGCGTGATAAGGACAAAGACGGCAAGCTCACGCGGGAGGAATTTCTTCTCAGCCAACCCGATCCTGAAGAGGCCCCGAAGCGCTTCCCAAAATTCGACGCGGATGGCAGCGGCGCGCTGAGCCGTGAGGAGTTCATCAAAGGAGGGAAGAAGTAAGCCCGCCATTTCTGACGGGCTTACAGAATCAGTTCACGCTCGGTAGATCTTCAGTAGGCCTCTTCGACGCTGGAGACCCAGGGAATCGGGCCATTGAAGCCGTTGTTATAGTCGTAGTGCATGAAGTAGGCACGGTCATAGCCGGTGCCGCCATTCACATTGACGTAGCTGTTGAAGTCATTGCCCACAGTCGCCACAGAGGGGTTGGAACCAGCGGCGAAGATGTCGTTACCATTGCCCAAGTTGATGTTCACGGTGCCGTGGAAGACGCTGTAGATGGATGAGACAGCAGTGTCTGTGTCGAAAGCCACATAGTCATCACCACTGCCGGTGTTGACGGTCACGACACGGTCAAAGATGCTGTCACGAACGACGACATCACTTTCAGCAGTGCCCGTTAGATTGATGCCGACATTGCCACGGAAATCACTGTCGATGAGGCGCACGGTGTCGATCCCGCCAAAGGCCACGGCTGTGTTGACGGTGAGGTTGCCGTAGATAACCGAGTCGCGCACCATGACATCGGCGCTGCCTGTTCCAGTGCTGATGGTGACATTCCCACGCACGGTGACCAGTGCGCTGTCTCCCTGATAGTGGCCGACATCTACCACATCATTGCCCGTGCTCGCAGCATACGAAACTGAGCCAATGGAACCATTCGTGGCATTGATACTGAGTGCGTTGTTTCCCGTCGATGCATTCATGCTTAAAAGCCCGCCGATGACAGCACTCGGACCATCTACGATCAGCGTGTCATTGCCAGTCGTGCCGACAAAACTTAGCGCGCCACCGATGCGGAGCGATGCCGCAGGATTCAGGTCGAGCAAGTTCGTGCCCGCGCCGCCATTGAATCCGAGATTGGTTGCAACCTGGAGGCTTTGACCCGCTAAGGTCACGCTATCCAGGCCAGTGCCACCGATATAGCTGAGAGCATTCGCTTTGATCAGTGTAGCCGAGTCGCTAAGCACGCTGTTCGTGCCATTTCCGAGGCTCATGGCAAAAGTGCTGAGTGTCTCGATGCTGCCCGTAAGAGTTACCTTATCGGCACCAGAACTGGAGAGCAGAGATAGTGCACCAGTCGCGCGCAGACTGTCGTCACTGAGTCCGCCGATTTCAAAGTCAGTCGGACTCACGGTGCTGGTGCGCAGAGTGATTGCGCCTTTCACATCACCCACAGCAGCTGCCAAGATGAAGGTTTGCTTCTCAATGGCTGAGCCACCTGCGATGGCACTAATCGCCCCATTCGAGAGCAGGCTATTGGCATTCACATCAAAAGTATTCTGCCCCGTGCCGAGATCTACGGAGAGGCCTTTGCCAAAGAAGAGATTACCACCAGCAGTGAAGTAGTCGTGTCCGTTGCCGAGGCGCACCGTGGCGGTGTTACTGATGGTTGCGCCAGTGAGATCGAGGGTGTCATTACCCTCACCGCCATCGACAGTGAGCGTGCCAGGGATGATCGCCTGTGAGATCAGTAAGTTGTCATGGCCAGCACCGAGATTGGCCTTCAAGGAAAGCGGTGCGGCAAAAGTGATGCTCGGCAGTAGTGGGCCGCCATTCATGCTAAACTGGGTCGTGCCGCCAGCCTGTGGCGCGATCGTCCAGTTATTGCCGGACTCGGTGATTTGTAGATCGTTTGAGAGCGCATCACCATTCACAGTGAGCACACCCGAGGTCATGCTGAGTAATACGATGCCGGCAGGTGCCAAGCGGGATTCCAAGGATTCAAGAACCGAGGCGGAAGAAGTGTTTTGTTTCATGGCTGCACGTTTGAGTGCGGTCTTATGGACTGGGAGTCTAAGAAGTTTATTCGGATATTTTATTCCGACTTCTCAGCGCCCGCCAGGGCGGTTGAAGATTGGCGGAATTACCTTCTTCAAAAGCGGCAGCAAGGATTTGGGTGCCTCACCGGCGATACGTTCGGCTTCGCGTTTGTCGGCTTCGCTCGGTGCCTCACGCATTCCTTTCTTGTCTTGTGCGGTGCCTTTGAAGATTTTCGACGACCATTTTGCATCGGAGATGGACCCCTCACCTTTGTATTGAAGCAGTTCGCTAAAGGGCAAGAACACAATGCCGGGGAGACCCCGCACGCGCACCTGAGCGCTGAGATCCAGCGCATCGCGGATGAAGTCTATCTTGCCATTCAGTAAGATTTTGAAGGTGCTCGTCAGCGCCTCGAAGTCATCCGTCATGATGTAGCCATCAGCGACGCTGAAAGTGCAGTCAGCTTCTTTAGCGATGTTATAACCAGAAATCTGTTTTGGCAAAATCGTGCCAAGCATCGGAGCCAGAAGGCCGACGATGGGGATGGAGTAAAGGTTGCCATTCAAGATGGAAAGAGCGCCGCCGCCCTTCAGCTCACTCCAGTCGTTGAGTTTGCCCGTGAACTTAAAATGGCCCGTGATATCACCCTCAGTGTCATTGTTCTTTGAATAGACTTGAGCTGACTTCTGAAGGCTCACACTTTTTAGCCGGATCTCTCCAGAATAGTCATCAGGGCGGCGGTTTGCGCCCGCAATCCCGTCGATCCCAAAGCCGCCATCTAGCAGGGTAGAGAGCACCTCGAAGTGGATGCCATTACCGCGCTCGTAAACCTTGGCAGCGACTTTTTCAAAGGGCAGTTTTTTGCCAAAAACCTCATACGGAAAACGGGCCGCTTTCACCGCGACCGAGAAGCTGTTGCTGTCAGGTCGCAGATCTACTGTGCCCTTTGCGCTCATCGGACCCCCATAAAGCTGACCACTGACATCAAAGTCCAGTGTGGGGCCTTTGAAGACTAGATCGCCCATCGGTTCACTGATCAGATAATCCTCACCAAAAAGTTGGTAATGGCCGGGGCCACTCGGATGTCGGAACTTAACCCGGAAGTCACTTTTCTCCGTCTCACCTCTGTAATAAATGATGCCGTCCACTTCCACAGAGGTGGTGTTGGGCAGTCTGTAGCGTGCCACGATGTCCGCCGTCTTCGGCGCAAACACACCCACGATGGCCACGGGATCGAGGCTTGTTTTGACACCCTCCAAGCGCACCCATTTGGCGGCATCATCGACATGCACATGCACGGCCTCACCCACGCCTTCGGCACGCTTCATTTTCAAATTTCGATAATGCTGGATAGGTCCCTGAAACTCCACGTCGGCCTGCAATTCCTCCAGCTCTACACCGCGATACTTGAAGCGCCTCAGGTCACCATGGCCCGTGTTCACGCACTTCTGCGGATCAGGCTCCGGCCCCACACCGTTTAGCTCGAAGTTGATCGAGGATTCCGGCGTGAACTGGAAGCGCTGAATGATGTCCCGTGTAGCCTTCAGCTTCGAAAAGGGCAGAAACGCATTCGGGTCCATGCGCACAGCGAGTTGATACCTGCACCCCTGTGTCTCATGCACCAGCGTTTGCGCTGACAGCGTGCCCGTTTTATGCCGCAACAGAAGATCGCGGATATACACGCCTTCAGGAGCCACACCGATCATCGTTTTCACTCCATCAAAAACCTCACCGCGAGTGCTGAAGCGTCCACAGTCTAAGCTCCCCGTCACCTGCACAGGCCGCTTGTGCTTCGACAAAGGCCCATCCACATGCCACACACCCTCCAGAGCAAAATGTGGGGAATCATAAAAGACGATCTCACGCAGATTGTCACTGTTTAGAAACGTCTGAGCTAGACCTGGCAAGTCCGCACTGGAAGTTAGGTGAAAGCGCAGATCATCGGCACCCATCATCCAAGTCGCACTCGCATTCACCTCCCCCAGGTGATCCTTTAAATGCAAGCGAGTCAGGTCCACAAAGCCTGCGTTGTATTCTGCTTCAGCACGCAACTCCTTGCAGGCATAGCCCTCGTAGCCCAGGCCCTCTGCATCAAAATACAACCGGACATTCATCTCCGTCATGCGGTCCAGAGAACCGTGGACCTCAAGACTGAGACGTGGCGCTTTTGCAAACTCAAAACGCTTCAGCCAATCCAGGCCGCGGCGGATGCGCAGCCGGTGATCATGCAAGGCCTGAACCTTTTGCATCGTCGTTGTCGATTCAGCTTCGGGCTTACTGCCACCAGCAGGTTTTGGCGGCAATAACAGCTCGCCAGAGACACTCAGCACGATCCCTGACAGCGTGCCCTCAGCTTGCTGGAGTTCCAGTCGGCCCTCACTTAAAAAAGCCCGAGCGCTGAGATCTTCGATCTCGATCACTGTGGGTGATGCCGACTCAGGGTCCACCGGCAGCGTCACATTGGTGTGGCTCAGTTCCAGGCCTTCGAGCACGAACTGCCTTTCCAAAAGCTTGCCAAAATTAAAATCCAAATTTAGTCGATCTATCGCCACCAGCACCTGCTTATGATCTGCGTCCGCAAAGACCCGCACATCTCGTGCAACGATGCCGCCGATCGGGTTCAGAATTAGCCGATCGAAATCCAGATGTAGCCCCCGGCCCGCCATCTCCTTGATCACAAATTCCCGCCAACTCGTTCCAAACGCATCCGTGCTGACATAGATCACTCCGGCC
>JBEBGU010000169.1:0-7518 GCA_040081325.1 Prosthecobacter sp. | reverse complement strand
TTAGCCCGTGCTCACGCACATCGATGCTGCGGATGTCGCAGATGCGGACTTCGTTTGAACTGCGACCTAGCAGGCCCCAAATGACTTCGACGCGCTCTTCAGTGACTAAATAATCACGACAACTGCGGGCGATGGCGATCCAAAGGAAAGTCGCCAAACCAAGCACGGCACAGATCAGCGCATAGGCGGCGTCGATGGTGATCAACATGGCTGCCGCGATGAAAAGTAGCAGGCAAAGAAACAGCGTCTTCGCATAACTAAGCCAAGCGGGGTGAGTGAAGTAGAGGATGAGTTCACCGCTCTCCGTGTAGCGAAGCGCTTCTTCGACAGGCTCGTCTTCCGCCTCTTCATCATCGTCTATATCTTCAGGCACAGGCTCCTCGACATCGTGAGGACAGTCGGCGCGGAACTCCTGATAGGCAGGGCGGTCCATGCGCGCGGCAGTGCTAGCGCGCGGTGGCCTCATGCCGCTGATTGCTTCCCCCACGGTATGGTCACGACTGGTCAGGGTGTCTGTACACAGATCTCCACGCGCCAGTGAACTGCGCTCAACGAGAAGGTAGAGTTCCTCCTTCGAGAGTAGGCCTGGGAAGGCGGGATGGTTATGAATCAGGTAACGCATTTCGGTTCGCCGTTGTCGGAGAGCTTGATTGCAAACTGAAAACTGAGAAGTGAAAAGTCACAAGCAGAGCATTCTCTCGATTGTGCCTACGCGACTGGCGCCGGAGGTAAAAGGTCCTGGCGCTTGATGAGATCGACCACTCTGAGTAAAATCAGTTCGCCTTTCGGTGTGCGGCAGATTTCTCCGAGGAATGGAGTGATCCGATCCATCTCAGCAATCGCCGAATGAACGAGACTAGCGATGATGCGCTCGTCGTGATTGCCCTGCGGGAAGATGTTGGTCACGCGGAACATCACCACGCCGTCATCCCAATCGAGTTCGAAGTTGCCCAGGTTCAGCTCTTTGTTCGTGCGCATGATCAGCTCAGCGACCTGTGTGCGATGCGTTTTTGGCACGGCCACGGAGGCGCGGGCCACGACACTGGCGATGTTGGGTTCGCCATAGACCTGCACATGCAGAGGCACCTTAGTGTGATGCGCTTCAAAGTCCGCCTCGATCACTTCCATTCCAGCGACCTCGCGATAGATCCAACCCTGGGCTTTGAAGGCAGACAACGTGGCGGAATAGAGTGCGGACATGGCAAGATTTGAAGTTTCAAATCTGGGATCTCAAATTTGAAATCTGAGAGTGGTCGGGACGGCGAGATTCGAACTCACGACTTCTTGCTCCCAAAGCAAGCGCTCTACCAGGCTGAGCTACGTCCCGTGATGCTCCGAGGGGGGAGCGGGCCGGGATAGTGCCGCACATCAGAAGATGCGCAAGGTGAAATGCGGGGAGTTCGCGGTTCTTTGTTTTCGGTTCGCTGTTAACGGAGAACCGAGAACCGGAAACAGCGAACTCATCTCTGGCACTTCGGGCAGTAGAAAGTGGAGCGGTTGCTCATCACCACGCGCTTCACTTTCGTGCCACAGGTCAGGCAGGGCTCGCCTTCACGATCATAGACGCGCAGGGTTTGCTTGAAGTAGCCGGGCTCACCCTTCTCATTTACAAAGTCACGCAGCGTGGTGCCGCCCATCTCGATGCTGGCGGCGAGCACTTCGCGGATGGCGGTCACGAGCTTGGTCAGGCGCGGCCTGCTGACTTTGCACGCGGCTTTGTCGGGATGAATGCCCGCCATGAAAAGCGCCTCGCAGGCATAAATGTTTCCCACACCGACGACGACATGAGAGTCCATGATGACTGCCTTGATCGGTGCGGAGCGCTGCTGGCAGCGGCTGTGGAGATAGGCGGTCGTAAAGTCATCGCTCAGCGGTTCGGGACCGAGATCACAGAGCAGGGGATGGCTTTGTGGATCACCTTCAATGAACAGCGCCGCACCAAAGCGGCGCGGATCATGCAGTCGGATCTGCTTTCCGCGATCCGTCGTCAGAGCCAGATGATCATGCTTTTTCCACGGCGTCTCGGGATCGGCGATCCGCAGACTGCCGGACATGCCCAGATGAAGCAGCAGCGTGCCCTTGGTGCTTTCAAAGAGCAGATACTTGCCACGCCTCGTGCCAGTCTTGATGCGCTGACCTTCGAGTTCGTGAATGCTGTCTGGAATCGGCCAGCGCAGCCGTTTGTCCCGCACGATCACCTCACGCACCACACGGCCCACGAGATAAGGAGAAACGCCACGCAGCGTGGTTTCGACTTCAGGTAGTTCAGGCATGGTCTTGCTGCATCGCCTGCTCCAACGCACGCCAGCCGAGCATGGCGCACTTCACTCGCTGGGGGAATTTTTGCACGCCTTCGAGGAGGACGAGTTCTCCGAGTGCATCTTCGTCCTGCACGCTGCCTTCACCGGTGACGACACTGCGGAAGTCTTTGAGCATCGCCGTGGCTTTGTCGCGTGTGGCACCTTTAATCTTCACGGTCATCATGCTGGCACTGGCCTGGCTGATAGCGCAGCCCTGGCCGTCGAACTTGATGTCGGCGATGCCGCCCTCGTCATTGAACTTCACATACATGTCGATCTCATCACCGCAGGTGGGATTGTCGCCATGCACATGCACGCAGTCGGTGAGCTGGCCGTGATTGCGCGGGGATTTCGAGTGATCGAGGATCACTTGCTGATACAGGTCGCGGAGGTCGTCGGAGAGGGCCATCAGGAGAAGAATGTCACGGCGCGGTGGAGGATGTCCATCATCCGATCCACCTCGGCGGCGGTGTTGTAAAAGTAAAAGCTCGCGCGGCTGGTGCCAGGCACTTTGAAGCGCTTCATCAGCGGCTGTGTGCAGTGATGACCGCCGCGCAAAGCCAGGCCATGCGTGTTGGCAAACTCCACGAGATCATGCGGATGCGCGCAGGCCAGTGCAAAAGCAGCGAGGGATGCGCGGTCGCCCTGCGGCCCGAGAAGTCGGATGCCCGGCAGTTCGGCGAGACGTTGCATGGCATAGTCCGTGAGTTCTTTGCCATGCTGATGAATCGTCGCGATGCCGACACTCTCCAGGTAATCAATCGCCGTGCCGAGCCCGATCACACCCGCGATGTCCGGCGTACCTGCTTCAAAGCGATGCGGTGCCGCCTTGTAGGTACTGGCTTCCAAAGTGACGCTTTCGATCATCTCGCCGCCGCCATGCCAGGGCTCCATCTTTGCGAGCACCTCAGCCTTTCCATAAAGCGCACCGATGCCGGTGGGTGCGCACATTTTGTGACCGGAGAAGGCGTAGAAGTCGCAGCCAATGTCCTGCACGTTCACCGGCAGATGGCCGACTGCTTGAGCGCCATCGATCAGCGTCGTCACGCCGAGAGCGCGGGCTTTGGCGCAGAGATCGCGCACGGGATTGATGGTGCCGAGCGAGTTGGAAACATGCACACAGGCGAAGAGCTTGACCTGCCCGGTCAGCAGCGTGTCGAGCGTCGTCAGATCCAGCATGCCATCATCCAGCACCGGGATGTGTTTGAGCACCGCTCCCGTGCGCCGCGCGGCGAGCTGCCACGGGACGAGGTTGCTGTGATGCTCCATGCCCGTGTAGAGGATCACATCGCCCGCTTTGAGAAACTGTGCCGCCCAGACCTGTGCCACGAGATTGATGCTCTCCGTCGTGCCGCGTGTGAAGATGATCTCATCCGCACTGCCCGCGCCGATGAAGCGCGCCACTTTCTTGCGGGCGGCTTCAAAGCTGTCCGTCGCGCGATTGCTCAGCTCATGCAGACCGCGATGCACGTTCGCATTGTCCTGCTCGTAGTAGCGGGTCAGCTCCTGGATCACCGCGCGCGGTTTCTGGCTGGAAGCCGCATTGTCAAAATACACCAGCGGCTCCCCATGCACCTGCTGGTGCAGGATGGGAAAATCAGCGCGCAAGTGGGAGAGGTCGGTCATGGGGAAGGTTTGACTACCACTACGCCCCTGATCCTGCAAGCAGGCGTGCAGTCTTCGGACGAAAGGTGAATCTTCGAGATAGGGCTTTACTCATTCGGCGGAGTTTCGCTATACCAGAGGGGTGAACATCCCCCCGTTGGTTCTCAAAGGCTTCGTCAGCGTGATCGTCCTGCTTTGTGCTGGCGTGCAGGCCGAAGACTCAGATGTGCAGAAGCGCCATGCCTTTTCCACGCGATCCTACCGCCTGACGCAGATGGATCTGCATGCCGCGATGATCCCGGAGAATGTGGATGTGCTCACTCTCGGACCGATTACGATCCCCGAGGTGCTCAACCTGCCGCAGCCGACGGCGAGTGCAGACGAGGTCAGAACCTTCATCAAACGCAGTCATGATCTCCTGAAGAAGTTCTTCGTCGAAAGTGGTGTGCGTCTGCCGTCGGGATCACTGGCTTGTTATGACCCGGCCTCCTTCACCCTCACCGTGCGCACCACGGCGGAGACGCATGAGATGCTGGAGTCCTTGACGAGCGTGCTCATGGATCGAGTTCCCAAACATCTGACCTGAATGCTGGAGATCGTCGAAGCACCCGCGTCGGCCACTCAAGAGTCGCTCAAGGAGGTCGTGGGAAAGTTTGATCACACACAGAGACTCTGCAGAAGCTCACGGCTGCCGGGAAAATCGCGGTGACGATGCGCGGTGAAACCAAGGGCGGTGCACCAACCACCAGCCGACAGGGGCTGCGAGTGGAGAGTGCCATTGGAGAACCGACGAAACTTGATGAAGCCGGTCAGACAAGGAGGTTTATCGGAACGGAGTTTGAGATTGATCCTGTGCTATCAGAGGCCGGGCAGATGATTGATTTTAATCTTCGGCTTAGCCATCGGCAGGCATCCGTCGTACCCTTGATGAAAGTTGATACGGGCGTTCTTCTTGCTGACCTCAAATCGAGTCTGATGATGCGAAGTGGTGGAACACGACTGCTTGGGCTTTGGAGTTTGGATGGCATTGCTGAATCAAGCAGGGTTGGGAACATACAGGCCGCCTTTCTGCGAGCCCAGATCGTGCATCTGCTGCCAACTCCACAGCCAAGACTGGAGCAAATGCTCATCGAGCACGGAGAGACCTTGGAGCCAAAGGATAAGCAGCAGGCTACTACAGGCGATGAACAGATGCCCGCAGGCATGATCGAGAAGCGTTTTCGCGTGCCGCAAGATTTCTTGCAGATGTCTGCCCCACAGAAGAAAGGGAGTAATACTTCGGGTATTCCAGATGATCCCTTCGCTGCTAATGCTTCGGTCCAGAGTCACTCCCTGCGGGTTCGTGTCATGAGTGCAGAAGATTGCCTTCGTGACAAAGGGATTCCTTTTCCAAAAGGTTCGTTTGCCAGGTTGATCCGTTGCACTGGGGAAATCGTGGTGCGCAATCTCCCGCAGAATATCGATTTGGTGGAGGCATTTACGAGCAGCACACTTGGCTGCCGTTTCCCAAAGGCGATTCAAACCACCGTTCACCTCATTGAGGCCGATGCGGTGCTGTTGCGGCGTTTGGAACGGGAATCAGCTTTGCTCGCCGACCATGCCGCTGTTTGGAAGGCGTTGGAAGACGAGATTACCAAGGGGAAAGCCCGAGTGGTCCGTGCTTCCTGGATCGAAACTAAACCTGGTGCTCAGGCAACGTTCACCAATGGCATCGAACAAGCTGGAAACCGTCAGCGTGAACAGGGGCAAGATAAGGAGAAGCAGAAAACCATCGCTTCCACTTTCTCCGACCCCGGCATGATCGGGCTTCGGGTGGAGGTTGATCCGGTGCTCAACGAGGGCGGCAGGGTGGATATGAACATCCAGATGGAGAATTACCAGCTCACCCCTGGGCAGCCTGCCGCGTCTCACGAGGCCTTCTACAAAATCTCCACGACCTTGCAGGCAGGTGTGCCGCGCCTGCTGAGCATCTACCAGCCAGCCTCCGTGCCTGGACAGACAGCCGAGGTGCTGCATGCCGTCTTCATCAGGTCCGACGTGGTCCGTGTCGATTAGGCGTCGAATCTCACATCACCTGATTTTCTTCTCCAACTCAATGGTCGAGCCATCAGGGCAGACACGGAAATCGACTCGGTCAAAAACCTGTCGAATGACGTGATTGCCGAGCCCGCCGATGCGATCCCCCTGCCCTGGCGGCATGGTCAAGCGCTCGAAATCTTCATTGGTGATTCCTTTGCCACCGTGACGAATGCGAATGCACAGAGCGCCTGCTTCAAGTGAGACATCACAGGCTGCTGGGCCAGCGCCCTGAGTTTCGCAAAAGGCGTGCTTGCATAGATTGCCCATGAGTTCATCACAGGCGAGCACGATGAGTCCAGTCGTCGTGTCATCCAGTCCAGCGTGGGCGGACCAGGCTTCGATGTGATCTCGCGCTTGCTTCAATGTCTCGACACGGCAAGTGAAATTCAGGCTCTCTGGTGGTGATGGCGCGTTGTCGGTGACGATCAATGCCGTGGCATCGTCTTGATAAGATGACTCGATGGCAAACGCACGCCAGTCGTCAGCGAGTGATTGCAATGCAGGAGTCTTATTCTGGAAAGAGCGCGTGAGTGAGGCAGCAAACTCAGCATCTTCAAAACAAACTTTTTGTGCATTCGTCAGCTCTAGGATGCCATCGCTATAAATGAACCACTGGCGCGCGAGTCCGAGAGGGAGATCAGCCTCGCAATATTCCAAATGATCGGCGATCCCCAGCGGCGGATTGAGTGGCACTTCAAGATCAAGCCAGCCCGTGCTTCCGAGAATTTTCGGTGCTGGCAATCCAGCACTACAGACGCGCAAACGACGCGTCATGGTATCGACCAGCATCGCACTGATGGCGATGAATCGACCCGCGCGCATTTGCCCGCACAGGCGACGATTCAAAGTGGACATCCAGCAGGCGAGATCACGCTCGGAGCATAGATGCGACATCGACGTGATCAGCGTGGTGCAGCGCGCCATGTCGAGGGCCGCTGAAAACGAAGCTTCAGCGCATTTATCGCCGAAGTGAATCCGATCCGCCGGCCGCGGCACACCTAGCCTCAAGCTGGGCGGCAAACCGCCGAACTCGCCGATCGGCAACGCGCGAGAGTAGGCGTCCTCGTCGTCCCGACCGGCCATTGCGCGCAGCGCAGTAAACGCATCATCCGCCGTCAGCGCGAACACCGAGACGCAATCGAGCGAGGCGCAGGCCGGCACCACGCCGGTCGTCGAAACGAGGCCGAGGCTCGGCTTCAAGCCGCAGATGTTGTTGAGGCCCGCCGGTACCCGCCCCGAACCTGCCGTATCGGTGCCAAGTGCGATCGGCACGATCCCGCGTGCGACCGCGACGGCCGAGCCCGAGCTCGAACCACCGGGCACCAGATCGGCTCTCATCGCGTTGCGGGGGATGCCGTAGGGCGAGCGGACGCCGACAAGGCCGGTCGCGAACTGATCGAGATTGGTTTTGCCGATGACGATCGCGCCGGCAGCCCGAAGTCGCGCCACCGCCGTTCCATCCCGGGTGGGCTGGTAGGCATAGGCCGGGCAGGCCGCGGTGGTTGGCAATCCCGCGACGTCGATGTTGTCCTTG
>JBEBGU010000168.1:0-7527 GCA_040081325.1 Prosthecobacter sp. | reverse complement strand
ACCCGTGCAGACCGAGTTCCACCCACCATAGACGAACCAATTATGCAAGCGCATGCCAAAAACCGCCTCAGCATCGAACACATAAAAAATCAAAATACTGCCAATCGCCGAAGCGCAGGCCGTAGCCACGAGCGGAAAGCTCAGAGCACGCGCTGCTCTTGGATTACTGCCAACCTGCCAGAGCATCATCAGCACAGCCATCAATATGCTCGTCTTGAACCAACCCAGCCAAAGGTCTTGGATACCCGTGCCCGGTGACTCGATCACCGAGGAACGAGCAAGGAGCAGAAAAATTAGACATGCTAGCCCCCCAAGCCAGCGGTCACAGCGCAGTCCCAGCATGAAATCCTGAAAACCACCCACGCAGAACCACGCAACCGTCATCGACACGAACCAGCCAAGCTGAATCCATTGATTGTACATGGCATAATAACCAAGCAAAAAACCAGTCGCATTTACCAGCAATAGGTTCTGGCGGAGCGTGTCTGCAACCGCTGGGACAATCTTAACGGCCTGCGCCGGACGCCAATGGTCACCAGAAGCAGATGATGGGGAACTTTCAGGCATGGCAGGAGATGCCGATAATACATCACTGAAATCGTTTGTCATGGAGGGGATTGCTTTGGCCCGCGTTTGCTGCCATACCTTGCCATCGGCCATCGCGAATCATCAAACACCCAACCTTATGAATCGATTCTCCTTCCTCTGTCTCACCGCTTGCAGCCTGCTTTCCATCCTCAGCACCAGTCTTTCGGCAGCCGAAAGCAAAGTCTATGAACTGCGCATCTACGTCACCAACGAAGGAAAGCTAGACGCCCTGCTGGCTCGTTTTCGCGACCATACGTGCAAGCTCTTCGAAAAACACGGCATCGAGAACATCGGCTATTGGGTGCCCATCGAAAAAGCCGATGGAGCCGACAATACATTGATCTACATCGTCGCTCATCCGAGTCGTGATGAAGCCAAGACGAACTGGAAGGCCTTTGGTGCAGATCCTGATTGGCAGACGGCAAGAAAAGCTAGCGAAGAAGCAGGCAAGATTCTAGCGAAGCCGCCCGAGTCCATTTTTATGTCCAACACGGAATATTCACCACCCGTGAAGATCGAAGCTGGCGAAAAGGAGCGTGTTTTTGAAATGCGCACCTACTCCACGCCAGAAGGCAAGCTTGACGCCCTGCACGCCCGTTTTAAAAACCACACGATTAACCTCTTCAGCAAGCATGGCATGAGCCACCTCGCCTACTGGGTGCCGACAGATGCTGAAAAAGGTGCTGGAACCAAGATCATCTACATCCTCTCCCACGCCAGCCAGGAGGCAGGAAAGGCCTCTTTTTCTGACTTCCGAGCTGATCCAGACTGGGTCGCAGCCAAAGCAGCGTCTGAAAAAGATGGCCCGCTAACCTTAGCTGATCCTGATGGCGTGAAGAGTATTTACATGCGCGCCTTGGATTTTTCGCCTATCCGCTGAGTGTTCTGACGTGTAGTTTTAGGGGCATGACAAGATTGATGCTTGCCACAGCCTACGACATCCTATAGTAACGTCACACGCGTATGCACCCATCAGTTCACCAATACACCACTGTTGCATTGATCTCCTTGGTTCTGTTTTTTGGATCAGGATGCGGTAAAAAAGGGCAGCTCGAATACCAGACGGCCCAACTGAAAGTAAGCCTAGCCGAACAAACATCCGCGCTAAAGAAACTACAGGCTGACTCGCTAGCTATCGGCAACCTTGGTTATTACAACATACCTCAGGCGGGTCACCTTGATCAATTGCGCGGTAAAGTGAAAGTCCTGCGGGAAGAAACCCAAAGCCAAACGGCAGATAAGGAAAAAGTCCTCAAGGATATCGAATTACTCCAAAAGGAGATGGACACCTATCGTAGCCGCTATCTCCAATAAACTCAGCCCAAGCAATCATGGACGGTAAATTCATCATTTATATAGTTTTCTTCCTTTGCATCATCGGCGGTGTTTCGGCAGTCCTTTACACGACCGATGTTGATGAGGCACAAAAGGAATTCATTCTGACTCAACAGCAGCTTAGTCAGATTGAAGAAGCAACCAAGCAGACGCGAATTTCCTGTGATTTGCGTAAAGAAGCCGCAGCCATCATCACGGCAGCTCACATTATTGACCGCGATAATGAAATTATCCGCACTGAAACGCGCGCCCTTGAAAAGAAGCGTGATGATTTGGCCAAAGCGTTTGTCGGCACCATCCAGCGTATTCGTGAGGACTCCGTCGGCCTTATTTTACCTGAGATAGCACTTACCACTGGCAGCACTCTCAAGAACGCTAAAATTCAGGCTGTGAATGAAGACATAACCCTCATTCAACACTCAGAGGGCGTCTCCAAAATCCCCACAAACACCCTGCCAAACTCGCTGCTCGATCGCTTTCGGTTCGGCTATGCTCCAGGCGGCGTGGGAGTGATCATTGAGTCCACACCAGAAACCCCTGCGGTGAGGCAGCCGAACTCAGGTGCGAGCATTAACTCCACGACGAACTTTCGCAGTGGTGCCAGTGATTCACTTGCCCGTCTAGGCATGGATGGTCCGAGTGAAAAAATACAGAAACCCGTACCCGTTAGAAATATCTCTAGCAGTGATCCGAAGGTCATGGCGATCGAAGGCAATCCCTCCCTCTGGAAGAGCGTCGAACGGCAATCCATCGGACGAGCCTACATTCCAGGCCAAGGCTGGTTGAAAATTGGACCCAAGGGTCCAATACCTGGCTCAGGTCGCCATTGATTCCGCCACTAGGCGGTTCAAAACATAGCGTCCGCCGAGTCCTTCAGCATTTTTGGCGGCTAGCATACTGGCGAAAGAGGCACACTGATGCACCTCCCAGCCGCTTATCCAGCCGTGGATAAATGCCCCATGAAAGACATCACCGCAGCCGGTGGAATCCACCACATGCGGCACTGAATGCGCAGGTTGATGGTGAATGATTCCTCCGGGAACCGCCGAATAGCTGCCAGCCACGCCATCCGTAATCACGGCCACTCGAGCCGGTGACTTTAAAAGACGTTTCATCATCTCCGGAACCTCAGTTATGCCGCAGTAACTGCTCGCAAACTCGCGGGCGAATATCCTGATGTGACTCGCCTCTACCAAATCACGAATCGACTCGCGGTAACGGCCAGCTCCACCATCAAAGGAAATTTCCACATCCGAAGCTTGCGCCCATTTTACCGCCTCACGCGCAGCGTTTTCATGACGACCATTGATATGCAGCAGGCGCGCACCTTTCACCTGCACAGCATGCTCTTCATCAAACAAAGGCTCACCTGCCGAAGAGGGAAGAAATGTAATCTGCCGAGCACCATCGCTTGCTCTCACCATCACTACAGCGCGTGCGGTTCGGGCACCTGCAATACGGCGCACGCCTTGCGTCGAGACCCCCCACGTCTTAAGGTCAGCCAACACCCAGTCCCCGATTGGGTCACCTCCGCAAACATCAATCAAAAGCGTCGGGTGGCCAAGCTGACCGAGCACACACAAAGCTGTAGCCACAGGGCCTCCGCCCATCAGGGTTTGATCAAGGGCCTGCCGCGCAAACTCTTCGCTGACAAAATTCTCAACCAACCAAAGATCATCTTGAGTAGCTGCGCCGACACCAATCAGAATTTTCGGCACAATCCGAGTCTCTTGGAAATCTCCAAAGCTGACTCTCATGAAGCCAGCGCTATTGGATCAAATGATGAAATCAGATCAGACTAGAGGCCTGCACCACCGCTCTTGGCGATGAAATTCAGAGCAAGAGCAGCGATGGAGAGCAGGAAGACAAGAAAGGCGAGTGGCATGAGGAGAAGGAAGTGAGGTTCGTGTTACAGCATCGAGACAGGATGAAAATCACTGCGGAATAGGCGGCAACGCACGCGAGAAGTTATTGGTCCAGGTGCGGTCTTCATTTCGGACTTCCCACTTCACTGGCACTGGAGCAGGCACCATGATTGGCGAGTCGTCACCAGAGGAAATCATATCACTACCGAACATCTGAACCACAAGCAGCACGACGGAAAGAACGAGACAGGCGACTGACAGCGGCACCAGACCCTCTTCTGGATCTTTTTCATCATTGTAAAACTGTTCCGAATCCTCATTGGCGGTGCGTTTCACTGGCGCACTAGGTGGAGCAGAGACGCTAGGGCGAGCCATTGGCTGCGTCTGCTGAAGCTTCACCGTGGCCTTTGGCAGGCCTCCAGTAGGAGCGCCACCAGGAGTAGAGACCATTGGTCCCGTGCCAGTACCTGGACGCGGGGCAGTCGGCATTGGCCGAATAGGCATCGTTTTAGCGAGGGGGACCGTGGCGGCACCCGTCTCGATCTTTGGCGGTGCGCCTGGAGCAGTCGGAGCGGAAGGACGCGGAGCAGACGGCGGTGATGGCGGACGTGGGGCACCACCCATGGGAGCAGTCGGCGGAGCCATCGGCATCGTAGCTGCCGGTGGTGCGGCCGGGCGGGCGGGCGGCGGCATCGGCAAAGATGGAGAAGGCATTGCCGATGGTGCTGGTGGCAACTTCACAGGTGATGTTGATGCCTTTGGGGCAGGCGGCGGCAAAGGAGCCGAGGGAAGTTGAATAGGAGCTGTCGCCCTTTTTGGTGCCATGCTAGGTACACCTGCAGTGACCGTGCTCACGGGTGAGGTCGCCTCACGCGGCTGAGTTGTGCCCTCACCTGGACGAGCGCGCAGAGTGATACGCACGGTTTCCTTCTTGAGCGGCACGGCGGAAGTCTTCGGGCTGCTTGGCGGTGGCGGGGTCGGTAGGTTTTCGGATTCGCTCATGAGATCGGGGAAAATAGGATTCGGGAAAATGATTGTTTAGCGGGAATGAGCGGTAGGCGTCAATCCATTTTTCAATTCTTCACGATGAAGTGCTTGTATTTAGAGTCCTGTGCCGATCATAAATGCAGGGAATGAAGCAACTTTTAATCTTATTTTTCCTCGTCTCGACAGCTTTTGCGGACTCCCTGCATGTCTGCGAAAACTGTGCAAAGCACCTGCTACCCCAGCCGCTGAAGCTCGTCCCAGGCCGTAAATACGCCCGTGACCGGCGTGTGGACATAGAGCACGTAAAGCTTGAGGTGACGCCGGATTTCATCAAACGCAACGTCTCGACAATCATGACGATGCGTTTCAAACCCATCGCGCTACCTTTGGATAAACTAGAACTCGATGCCGTAGATTTGAAAATCGCAAAAATCGAAGTGACCGGAGCCAAGATCGCAGACGAGATCATTTCGGAGGAAAAGCTCACGCTCGTCTTTGCCACACCTGTCGCGCCAGACAGTGAGGTGACGGTGATGATCACCTCCAGCACCGAGCCGAAGCAAGGGCTGTATTTCAAAACACCCGAGATGGGCTACAAGCCTGGAGACACACAGGTATGGTCTCAGGGGGAAGCCGATCTGCATCGCTTTTGGTTCCCCTGCTACGACTACCCAAATGAGCGCTTCACCAGCGAAGTCATCTGCCATGCGCCGGGCGGGATGGAGGTCGTCTCCAACGGTTCGCTGATTTCAAAACAAGCCGCTGGTGATCTCACGACCTGGCATTGGAAGCAGGACAAGCCGCATGTGAACTACCTCATCGCGCTCGCCGCCGGTTACTTCCACAAGCTGGAAGACAAGGCCGGTGATCTGCCGCTCGCGCTGCTCGTACCGCCTTCGCACAAAGATCAGGCGGCGCTCGCGTTTGCCGACACGAAGAAGATCATCCAATTCTACAATCGCGAGATCGGCGTGCCCTTCGCCTGGGACAAATATTACCAGGTCTATTGCCTCGACTTCATCGCCGGTGGCATGGAGAACACGAGCTGCACCTTTGAGATGGCGGGCGCGCTCTTTGATGCCAGCACGGAGAATTTGCACACGCTGCACCGGCTCGACGCGCATGAGACCGCGCATCAGTGGTTCGGAGATCTCGTCACCTGCCGCGACTGGTCGCACCTGTGGTTGAATGAAGGCTTCGCCAGCTACTACACGATCCTTTATGAGCAGGAGAAAAGCGGGCTCGATGCCATGAAGTATTCGCTTTGGGAGGAAGCCGAAGATGTCTTCTCGGCCAACGACAAGCGCCCGACTGTATGGCGTGATTATGAAGATCCGATGCAGCAGTTCGACACCCGCGTGTATCCGAGAGGCGCTTGGATTCTGCACATGCTGCGCAGCCAGCTCGGGCCTGAACTGTATCGCAAAGCCATCCGCACTTATCTGGAGCGGCACCGCAATGGCATCGTCGGCACGGATGATCTCCAAGATGTTGTCGAAGAAGTCAGCGGGCTGTCCTTCGATCAGTTTTTCGACCAGTGGCTGTATCACGGCAGCTTCCCGGAACTGAAAGTGGACTACGCATGGGACGCCGCCAGCAAGCAGGTCAAGCTGACTGTGAAGCAGACACAAAAGGTCACGGATCAAGTGCGCTTGTTCCGCGTGCCGTTGCCAGTCGCCTTCACCATCAAGGGACAAAAAACGCCGCTCGTTTTCAAGCTGGAGGTCAGTCAGGCCGAAGAAGATTTCTACTTTGCCCTGCCAGCGCAGCCGGACCTCATGCGCATCGATCCCGACTACACCGTGCTCGCCAAGATCGACTTCACGCCGCCCGGTGACATGCTCGAAAAGCAGCTCGCCAGTGATGTGATCGGACGCATGCTCGCCGCGCGGATTCTCGGCGGACGTAAAGATCAAACCAGCGTGGACAAGCTGGCAAAGCTTGTGAGCGGAGATTCTTTCCACGCCGTGCGTTCCCAGGCCGCGAAGTCGCTGGCCAAGATCGCCACCCCCGCTGCGCGCCAGGCTTTGATCGCAGGACTCGAAAACCAGCCCGACGCGGAAGCGCGACTATCCATCGTCGAAGCACTCGCCAGTCTGCCATATCCAGAGGCGCAGCAGGCATTGCAAAAGCACGCCACTGCGGAAAAGAATCCCGGCATCATCGCCGCCATCATCAAGAGCTGGGGCGCGCGTCCGGGGGATGCCGCGATCACACAGGCGCTCGCGGCTCAGCTCACAAGCCAGTCTTATCAAAACAGCATCGCTGCGGCGGCGATCCAGGCTTGTCGCGCGCAGGATGATGCCAGCGCTGTGCCCGCCATCTTGAAGCGGCTTCAGGACAGCCCGCTCGACTTCCGCACGCGCGACTACGCCACGGCACTGGATGCACTGGCGTTCCTGGCGCGCAGAAAGAGCGGCCAAGAGGCGGGCGCTGAGGTGCGCGATTTTCTGACCCGGCAGCTCACCAGTCTGCGTGAGGAACTCCGCACCGCTGCTGCAAAAGCGCTCGGCACTCTGCGTGATCCCCGCGCTCTGGCCGTATTGCAGCCGATGATCACCGGCGGCGGTCCGTTTGCCGATCCCGTCCGCGAAGCTGCGGCCAAGTCCGTGCAGACGCTCGAAGGCGAACTCGGCGGCAATGCCGAATTGAAGAATCTCTGGGATCAGGTCCAGCAGCTCCAAAAGAAAACCGAGACCCTGCAAAAGCAGCTTGATGACTCGAAGAAGAAAGCCGAGCCGAAGAAGAAATA
>JBEBGU010000167.1:0-7551 GCA_040081325.1 Prosthecobacter sp. | reverse complement strand
TCAGCCCACGGGAATCTGCGTGCCGCTGAAGCTGCATCTGGACCGTCAAAGCGCGACCTTTGATGTCGAGTTCGGGGCGCTCACGGCGGACATCACACGGGAGGTGATTGATCTGAAATGAAGACCTGTAAAACGAGTTTTCCAACTCGTAGAGAACGAACTGGAAAGTTCGCTCTACATCAGGGCTACATCTTGCTGGAGCTTGTCATCGCTCTGTCGATCTTTGCCATCGGCGTGCTGGGGCTCGCTCGCACGCTGAACAGCTCCATGGAGGTCGCCAACATCCTGAACAAGGACCAGCGAGTGCGCATCGGCATGAGGTCGTTCCTGGAAGAAATCCGCCGCAAGCCGCTCAATGAAATGAGCGCTAGCACCACCGATGTGATCACAGGCGTGACCTACACCAGCACTGCGGAGCCGGTGTCGCTGATCATGACCAATGGCAACACGATGAGTGACCTTTATGATCTGAAGGTCGTGGCCAGTTACGCCGTAGGAAACGAACAACGGGAGGAAAGCGTGGACGTGTATGTTTACAAACCTGCCAAGAAATAACGCCGAGCTAAGGAAGCCGAGAGCCTTCACACTTCTGGAGGTGGTGATTGCGCTGACGATCCTCGGAATGATCACGGGCACGCTGTTTTCCATCATTCAGGGAAGTGTGCGCGGGGCCTCGCAGATCGAGCAGATCCAGCGGGAGAATGATGCGATCAATCGCTTCCTTGATCTCTGCCGGAAGACTTTCACCACACTGCCCAGTACGGCGACGGTGAAGCTCAAGCTACTCGATCAAAACCAGGATGCAGGCCAGGAGCTGACCATCAGTGGCTCGCCGAACTGCTTTGGTTTTGGCATCAACCCCATCTCCTACAAAGACACCATCCTGGGCCTGCGCCCGGACCCAAGTGAGGCCACGGATCAAAACGAAAAGCTGGTGCAGTACCTGTGCCTCTCGCGTGAAGATTTAATCCCTCAAACCGATGCGAGTGGAATGGCCCAGCGCCAGGAAACCACCGGCCTGTCAGCCCCCGATCCAGAAGGCCGCTACTGGATGCCACTGCTGCCCGATGTGGTCACGCTCAAGTGGCGCTTTTACCAAGAGAAGGACCAAACCTGGCTAGAAGAATGGGACAAGGACGCATGGCCCGACTTGATCGAAGTCCAGCTCGTCATGCGCGACCGCACCACGCCACTGCGCATGGTCTATAGCGTGCCGACACTTCTCCTGACAGCAGGCCGTGGCACACCCACCGCCACGCCTTCCAGTCAGAACAACCAGAGTGGCACCAGTGGAAACAACAACGGGGGACAAGGCGGTGGCAATAACGGCGGTGGTCAGGGTGGTGGTCGTGGCGGACCTGGCGGCGGTGGCGACAGACCTCCGGGTAATGGTCCACGTCCTAACACTGGTGATACTCCACCATGATTTTTTTCCAAAACAGAACCCAGCCTAGAAAGGCTAGGCTACATGGCTCGGCCCTCATGATCATGATCTGGGCGCTGCTGCTTATGTCTGTCACGGTCATGGGTGTGGTCGAGTACATCCGCTACAGTGCTGAAGAGGCGGCTCTGGCTTCGGCGGAGTTTCGCGCGCTGCATCTGGCGGAGAGTGGGCTGGCAGTCGGGCTGCATCCTGACACACGGCGCGGTGACAAAGTGCTCAAGCAGAAGATCGGCGCCGACAGTGGCTTCGATGTCGTGATCAATTACGAAGGCTCGCGCATCCCCATCAATCTCATCAGCGACGACCGACTGCGTGAGGCCATCTATGACCTCTTTGTCCGCTGGGGCGTGAACAGTGATGAAGCCACCGTCGCCAGCGACTCGCTCGCCGATTGGGTAGATCGTGATGACGAAGTGCGCAGCAACGGCGCGGAGAAAGATCATTACGAAGGCCTGGGCGTCTATGACATCCCACGCAACACGGGCTTCATCAATGTGGACGAAATGCTGCTCGTGCGCGGCATGGGCGTGGTGGACCGCTTGAAGCCGGATTGGCGCGAGTTTTTCTCCGTCTATGGAGACGGCACCATCGACCTGCGCACGGCTTTTAAAGAAACACTCATCGCCATCTCTGGGGCCTCAGAGAGCGATGTCGAAAACTACATCAAGCGCCGCGACGGAGCCGATGGCATCCCCGGCACTGAAGACGATCAGCGCATCTCCGATGGTGAAGCCTACCGCCTGCTCAACCTCACCGGCGACCGCGCCAAGGCCATGCAAGGCATCCTCACCAGTGATGACGATCTGCGCCGCATCACCAGCACCGGCTACGTCGGCGAGAAGCGCGCCCAGATCATCGTCGTGGCTCGGCGTGGTGAAGATCGCTCTTTGACGTATCTAGCGCGTATGGAAGAATGACTGACGACCTTCGTCAGTCGTCATTCTGATTTCGTCATACTATTTTCATGATCTCCTGGTTCGCCCGCAATCACGTTGCCGCAAATTTACTGATGCTTGCCATCATGGGCGCGGGGGCTTGGACCTTGTATCAGGACAAGATCCCGCTGGAGGTGTTTCAGGACATGCCTTCACGATTCATTTCGGTGACAGTCCCCTACCCCGCTTCATCGCCTGAGGAGACGGAAGAAACCATCGTGCTGAAGATCGAAGAAGCGATCCAGCAGGTCGGCGGCATCAAGCATGTGAACAGCACCGCAGGCAGTGGTGGCGGCAGTGTTTTCATCGAGGTCGCGGAGGACAATGATCCCCGTCGCGTGATGGAAGATGTCAAAATCCGAGTCGATGCGATCCCAAACTTCCCCGCACTTGCCGAGAAGCCAATCATCCAGCTCGATGACTCTTTTCACTCCGTCATCACCGTCATCCTCAGCGCGGATATGGCGGAGCGTGATCTGAAGCGTCTCGGCGAGCAGACTCGTGATGAACTGGCCACGCTGCCTGGCATTTCCCACGCCGACATCACGGGGGTGAGAAAGGAAGAGATCGCCATCGAGATCCCTGAGCAAACACTGCGCAAATACGGACTGAGTCTGGAAACCATCAGCCGCGCCATCCGTGAAAACGCCATCGACATGCCAGCCGGTGTCGTGCAGACCGAAGCGGGCGACGTTTCACTCCGCACCCGTGGCCGAGCCTACACGGGCGATGACTATGCACGCATCCCGCTGCTCTCGCGCGCGGATGGCAGCAAGGTCACGCTGGGGGAGATCGCCAAGATCATCGATGGCTTCACCGAGAATCCGCTCGTCACACGATTGAATGGCCGCCGCTGCGTGATGATCAGCGTCATGCGTGAGGGCAAGCAGAACGCCATCACCATCGGTGAGCGGGTGAAAGCCTACATTGACGAGACGAATAAAAAGATGCCTGGCGGCGTGCACCTTGATTACTGGAACGACCGCTCAAAGATCGTGAAAGGTCGCATCGATCTGCTCATGCAAAATGCCAAGAGTTGCCTGATCCTCGTCTTCCTTTGTGTCGGACTTTTCCTGCGGTTGGAGGCGGTGATCTGGGTCGCTGTGGGCATGATCATGAGCTTCATGGGAGCCATCGCGCTGATGCCTTACTTGGACATCTCGATCAATTTATCGTCGCTCATGGGCTTCATCCTCGTGCTCGGAATCGTGGTCGATGACGCCATTGTCATCAGCGAGCACTGCGATCATCTCCGACGAACCACCGGCATGACTCCGCTAGAGGCCGCCATCGCCGGAACTCAGCGCATGGCCGTGCCGATCACTTTTGGCGTGCTCACCACCGTCATCGCCTTCCTGCCAATGGCGCTCGATTCATCCGACTGGGGTTCGATGTTTAAACCCATCGCGCTCATCTTTATCGCCGTGATGCTCATCGCGCTGATGGAGACCAAGCTCATCCTGCCGAGTCATCTCGCGCATCCCTTTCTCGGTCGTGCGGGCGATCTGCTGGCACCCATCCACAACATGTCAGATGGCGCATTGCAGTGGTTCGTGCGGACGGTGTATGCGCCTTCCATCCGCTTCAGCGTGAATCACTGCTACACGATGCTCGCCATCTTGTTTGGCGGGCTGATCCTGATAGCCGGCATGTTCTCAGGTGGCCGCATCCAGACCACCTACTTCCCGCGCGTGCCGAGTGAGCGCATCGAGTGCCGCCTTTCCATGCTCGATGGCACCCCCATCGAAATCACTGAGGCGCACGTGCAACGCATCTCCGACATCGCTGAGGCGATGCGCAAAGAATACGTCGGCCCAGACGGCCAGAGCGTGATCAAGCACATCGTCGCCACCACAGGCACCTATTTGTCCTATGGCAGAGGCTCGTCCTCGACCAGCGGTGGCAGCCATCTCGGGGGTGTGATCATGGAAACCTATGGTCCTGAAGAGCGCTCGCGGGATGCGAATACGGTGGAGATGTCCAATGAATGGCGCAAGCGCATCGGCAGCATCGTCGGCGCTGAAGAGCTGACTTTCCGAGCCGAGATCATGCGCGGGGGCGACCCTATCGACATCCAGCTCACTGGCACCGATCCAAATGAGCTGCTGGGCATGTCAGCCAAGATCAAAGAGCACCTCTCCACCTACCCCGCGCTCTTTGACATCAATGACTCGCTCGATTCAGGACGAAATGAAATCCAGCTCCGCCTCAAACCTGAAGCCCAGCAACTCGGCATCACCGTGAGTGATCTGGCCAGCCAAGTGCGTCAGGCTTTTTATGGCGATGAAGTGCAGCGCATCCAGCGCGGGCGAAACGAAGTCAAAGTCATGCTGAGGATGCCGAGAGATGACCGCAAAAACCTGGCCACACTAGACACGATCCGAGTGAGAGCCAAGAGCGGGCTGGAGGTTCCCTTCAGTCGTGTCGCTGAAGCCAACGTCGCGAAAAGCTTCACCAGCATCAAGCGAGTGGATCGCCGCCGTGCTCTGAATATTTCCGCCGACGCGGATAAAGCCACCACCGACGTCGCCGCGATGCGACTCGAACTCACCCAATATCTCGACGAGCTGCTCGCCAATCACAGCCACATCCGCTGGAGCTTCGAGGGTGAGGCGCGAATCCAAAAGGAAAGCCAAGGTCAGATGCTCATCTCATTTCTCATTGTCGTCGCGTGCATGTATGGACTGATGGCCATCCCTTTTAAAAGCTACACGCAGCCGCTCATCGTCCTCCTAGTCGTGCCCTTTGGCGTTGTCGGCGCGGTCATCGGCCATCTCTTCCATGGTCTGCCCGTGAGTATCATGAGTGCCTTTGGCATTCTCGGTGTCTGCGGCGTGGTGGTGAATGACACGCTCGTGCTTGTGGATGAAATCAACGACCTCAAAGCCGGTGGCATGAGTCTGCGTGAGGCCGTGCAGCGTGGTGGCATCCTGCGTTTCCGAGCCATCTTCCTGACACAAATCACCACCTTCTTTGGCCTCGTGCCACTGATCTTCGACGGCACATGGCTCGCGAAAATGATCCCCTTCCTCGTCAGCAATGGCGCTCAACGCACCCACGCGCAGTTCCTCACACCAGTCTCCGTCGCCATGGGTTACGGCAGTCTTTTTGCCACGGTGATCACACTCTTCCTCGTGCCGCTTTGCTACCTAGCCGTCGATGATTTGGGCCGAGTGTTTCGATTGATGCTGGGAAAGAAAGAAGCTGCGCTGCCCGAGATGCCCGCACAGATCGCCAATAGCTAACGTTACCCGCTCTTCATGCCTTCACTTTCCGACTGGATTCAAGCCGCACGACCGAAGACTCTCGGAGCCGCCATCGCACCCGTGATTGTCGGCAGCGTCATCGGCTGGCGGATCGGTGGGCAGATGAGCTGGCCGCTGATGGGCTACACATTGGGTAGCTGCATAGCGCTGCAAATAGCCACAAACTGGTTCAATGACGCGCTCGACTTCAAACAAGGCAAAGACACCGCCGCGCGCGTCGGCCCACGCCGAGTCACCGCCGCTGGCGTGGTCTCTGCTGAATCAGTGATGCTCGCCGGCTTCCTCATGCTGGGGGTCGCTATCGCGCTTTCCATTCCGCTGATCGTGGCGCGTGGATTGCCTATCCTTATTATTGGCATTCCGTCGCTCTACTTCTGCTACGGCTACACGGGCGGCCCTGCGCCGTTGGCGTATCGCGGATTGGGCGAGCTGTTTGTCATCTTGTTCTTCGGCTTCATCGCCGTCACTGGTTCCGCGTTTGTTCAGTGCGGCGAATGGCTGGTCGGTGGGCTGGTGGCAGGCTTGCAGATCGGCTGCCTTTCCACCGTCCTCATCGCCGTGAACAATCTGCGCGATGTGGACGAAGATCGCAGCACTGGCAAACGGACGCTCGCCGTGCGCCTCGGCAAGACCTTTGCCCGCATCGAGATCACGCTGCTCATCCTCGTCGCCTACGGCAGTGGTTTCTATTGGTGGGAGACAGGTTTTGATCGTGCTTTCACGCTGCCTTTGACCGTACTGCCGCTCGGCTTGTTTCTGCTACTGCGCCTGTGGACCACGCCGCCCGGTCCAGCCTATAACCGCCTCCTCGGCATGGCTGGCGCGCAGCTACTTCTGTTTGCAGGCATGTTCTGCGCGGCGATCGCGCCCTGAAAGCCACCTCAATGTCCTCCGAGCCCATCTACGTTTACGAGTACCTACTGCGCAGCGGCGTGGCGCTGAATTCAGCCTCCCATCGGCGCACCTTTCCAGGAGCTTTGATTCGTGTTGGCTCCGGTTTTGGCTGCATCCACCCATGGCCTGAATTTGGTGATGCGCCCGTCGAGGAGCAGCTTCGGCTATTGGCAGAGGGGATCACCACTCCAGTCACGGCCATGGCGTTGCGTTGCGCTGAAATCGACGGCACAGCGCGTGAAGCCGGCGTGAGCTTGTTCGCAGGTCTCGAAATCCCACGCAGCCACTATTCGTGGAGCTTTGCACAGCCGACCGAGCCGCAAATCCAGCGTATCCTTGTGGAAGGCTGGCCCGCGCTAAAGGCCAAGGGCTTTGCCAACTACGGTGAAACTAGGCGCTTCCTGGAAGTCTGTGCCAAAGCTGGCGAGCACCAAGACCTCAAACTGCGGGTAGATTTTAATGGCTGCCTGGATGCACGCAGCTTCTCGCAGTTCATCGAGTTCATGCCACTGCGCACCTACCAGCAGCTTGATCTTATCGAGGACCCCTTTCCCTACGATGCCGAACTCTGGCAGCAGGCTCAGTCACGCTGGAAGATCCGACTCGCCCTGGATAAAGGCTGGCGTGATGGCAGCACAGGATTCTCTGCGGTGGTCGTGAAACCCGCTCGCCGCGACTGGCGAATCGTGGCCGCTAAGCACCCCGTTCAGCCGCTCGTCCTCACCTCCGCCATGGATCACGCGCTCGGCCAGATGTTCGCCGCCTATGAAGCCGCCATCGCTCAGGCCGAGCTGGGTGATCGCGTCGATCTCTGTGGTCTTTGCACCCAGCATCTCTTCGAGCCAGACCCATTCTTTGAGCGGCTTACCTCGCCGGGTGGCTATCTGCAATGCGACCTTAGCGGCGGCGGCCTAGGCTTTGGCGATGTGCTGGAAAGCCTTCCTTGGCGACGGCTTGGTTAGCCGTTTTGATAAAAACTTTTTAAAATGTTTTTAAAATCTTGCCATAACAT
>JBEBGU010000928.1:0-1968 GCA_040081325.1 Prosthecobacter sp. | reverse complement strand
CTTCATAGCCCTCGACGTCGCATACGACAACAGCATTGAGTTCAGTTCCCAGTGCTTCGGCAAGATCCGCAGGTTCGCAGCGCCCCCGAATGTGAAGACGTGAGGTGACATTGTTTAATTGGGCCATTTCGTGCAGTGCCTTCTGACCGTGCTCCTCCATTTCAAAGGCGATGATTTGAGCGCTAGGCAAGCGTCTAGCCAAGCCTACTGCGTAATAACCTTCTGCTGCGCCGACATCCACCACCAGACTAGGCGCGCGCGCAATGAGCGACTCCACGCAGGAGTTTAGCTCCCGTTCGTAAATACCCAGGAGTTTAGGGATGTAGGCACTTCCGACAGAAGCATGGATGTACCGCATTCCTCTGAAAAAACCTTCTCGAACGGCTAGCCCCGTCCTTTCTCTGACAAGGTGATTCAAGTAACCAATGGGGCGGAATCGTTCAGGAACGACACTTCGAATGATTTTCCCAAGCATATACTATTGTTAGTGATAAAAATTGCCTCTTAGATTCAATGCTCCTTGACCAAAAATGAAAGTGAATAATCAATTTTGGGCGCGTAGTGCAGGCTGTATTTAAACCCCAACCGATGGGCATGCTTTAAAGCTCGCAAACGCCGCTTCAGCCGATTTTCAGTGCCGGTTTCCAGCAATCTCATGCCTTGTTCCTCCTTCAAAAACTGAAGGGCCAAGGAGGTTGGTTTTATGAAACTATCGTGGAAAGCAATGACCCCACCTGGAGCAAGTACGCTCTCAGCCAAGCAGGCATCCATCAGCTTATTTCCGGTGCCATGCCAGCCATCAATGAAAATGAAATTGTAGCTAACTTTTTGGTTTCGAGCCTGGATCAAAAACTCTTCTGCAGTCAAAGGCTGAAAAGTGACGCAATCTTCGGTTCGAAACTCGGCTAGACATTTAAGCCCTTGATTATCACAGAACTTTTCCTGAAAAGGATCCAAAGTCCTGTGGCAGCCTTCGAGTCCTAACCCTTGACGCATCAACCCCAAGGCAGCTGCACTCACGCCTGTTCCAAGTCCCCATTCAAGTGAACGTGCAGGGCGAATCGTTTTATAAACGCGTGCTAATAAGTCCAGCTCTGGGGGACGAACAGCCCCGCCAAGTAGGCTGCGGTCTCGAATCAGGCTTTCAAACAGACGCTGATGAGTGCTTTGCTCTGCCTCTGTGAGATTTTCTAAAGGAACATTCATGGTTAGATGGCGAGTTCGTTGGCCAACACAGAAACAATCTCCGATGAGATTTTCTGTGGATAACTGTCAGCCCGCCAAGTGGGGCGACGCTGATCCAAGATGGGTAACAGCAGCGAGTGAGTGAGACGCTGAGCTAGGCGGCGCATCGGCTTAGCAAGGTGATTACTTTGATACACCTCTTCGAGTGGCGTTCCTGGAGCCCAGTGTTTTAGATCGGGCGCTGTATCAGGAGTGACAAACTTCCGCCATTCTTGCTCGGCCCAGTGGTGAAGTTCGGGACGAGACCAATTGGCGCGGTTTTCTTTATCGGCCATCATGACTGCTCTAAGGCGGCAGCGGCGCTCCAACTGAAGCGGATCTCGGTGCGGATAGTGGCGGATGGGCAGGCGTTCTTTGGCCACGTAACCTGCATTGAAAGGAAAAGAAACCGTTGAAGGCCACTGCATGGTTTCACGGTAACGACAGAGACGCGGCTCAGCATAGATGCTGACCTCATACCACTGTCGGCGTTGCTCGATTGGCAATGCCCGCTCACTAAGCAGCTCTTGGGCAGCCTGCCAGGCACTGACCTCAGACTCGCGAATTGCAAAGTTGTAATACTGATGATAGACCACAGTCTCATGCGGACGCAGCCGCGTCTTGACAAACTCTGGCGGCGGGACGTGATGAAACTCATCCGCATCGACGCGCAGGAACCAGTCACCCGAACGCATATGTTGACGAGCCTGATGAAACATCCAGCCGCGCAGCCGAGTCTCCGAA
>JBEBGU010000166.1:0-7602 GCA_040081325.1 Prosthecobacter sp. | reverse complement strand
CGCAGCGAAATCAAGGTGGGGAGCTTGATGCTCCAAGCGCCGTTCTTTGAAGGCGGCTGGCGGACCAGTCCGCCCCACCGCCGCCGCGCCAGGATCAGTTCATTCATCTTCAGTCGGAGAGCTTCGTCATCGGGATAACCTGCTGAACCTTGCGCTCCGGGCGGCCCCCGAGGTCCGGCTGGCACGGCATCGATCAGCGCCTTTAGACGGTTCTTTAAACACAGACGACACCGCAAAAATGTGTGGCAGCCTTTCTAGGCTGCCCTCTGGGCATCTTGTTTCACAGGGGCGCACCTACACCTGTAAAGGCTGCATCACTCTCGTTGAGGCAGCAGACGGCGGATTTTCAGCAAATTCGGGAAGGCCAACAGATGATATTGAAAAGAAAATCGGCGATCCTCCCTGAATCAGCTGGAAAAAATCTGTTTTCCGGTTTGCCTTGAACACCTCCTTGTAGAGAAAGATGAGGGCATTGAGTGCCTAATTCTGGGATGAGGCCGCTAGGCTATCGTTTACCGCCAGATTCGTTTTAAGACCGTGACCTCTTCCGCGCTCCGTACTTTTCCCAACAATCAGTCGGATTTACAGCTGCTGACAAACCTCACGATCTGTGAATGATCTTCAATGTTAGGCGATTTCTAGCGTTTCCCATGAATGATGACTCGTAAGCTCTATGTCTCCACCTTCATCACGTTCGCAGCCACGTTTGTTCCGGTTTTGCTCAACTTCGGGATCGTGGTTTACTCCGTCCCCTCCGCATATATCGCCTTGTTTTTCGGCGGCACACTCATCTGCGGCAAGTTCGCCCAAGCGTTTTGGAGTCTTGGCCACATCGTCATTTACCTGCTCGTATTCTACGCCGGTGCCCGACTCTTATTCTGGCTATCGGCGCACACGAGATCTCCTGTCTGTCGGTGGGCAGTTCAGGTCGTTGCCTTGCTCGATTTATTCTCGTGCTCGTTTGTCCGCGCAATCACCTACTCCTCCATTCAGGGTGGTGGTGGCACCTATACCTAATGGACTGCGGTTTCGCGCTACATCGAAAAGCATCATTCCCAATGAACTGAAGTCGCTGAAATAAAACGAATGCCGGCAACGGCTCGTATGGCATCTGTCGTGTCATCGGTGCCTCCCGCTCGCCGTCGTCTAATCCGAAGTGTTGCCCAGCTAAAACCGTCACCCGTGAACCTGCGATTCCCCAGCTCATTAACCACTCGCAGACTGCGGCTCAGGCGTTTGCAGAGAGCCGATGCTGAGGCCCTTTGCGCCTATCGTTCCTTGCCTGAGGTGGCGCGATACCAGTCTTGGGAGACCTATGGACCCGATGACGCTGCCCGACTTCTCGACGATCAGCAGGATAGAGACATTGGTATTCCGGGCACGTGGCTTCAGGTGGCTATCGTGGAGACCGGGACAGGCCAGTTCATTGGCGACTGCGGGTTACACTGCCTGGCTGACGAGCCTCAACAGTTTGAGATGGGCGTCACCCTGGCGCCTAGCGGACAGGGACAGGGTTATGCGACCGAGGCGCTGGAGTGTTTGCTTCACTACTTGTTTACCGTTCTATCTGCTCGCCGCATTTTCGCCACGACTGACGCCCTGAACGGCCCGGCAGCAGCCTTGTTCAGGCGGCTGGGCTTCCGACAGGAGGCACACCACATCGAGCACCGGGCATTCAAGGGCACCTGGACCAGCGAGTTTGTCTTTGCGCTTCTGGCTCGGGAGTGGGCGGTGAGATCGCATTCGAAGCAGCAGCGATGATCAAGAAACAGGTCGTGGAGATATTGGGACTGCCGGAGCTGTATGCCCAGCTTCCTTGTTTGTTCGAGATTCAACAGTACGAGAGTCTGGAACTGGTGCGCAAAGCTGAGCATTTGGAGAATCTTTTGAATTAATTCGCGCCAACAACCGAAATCCCGTGCGTCACACAATGAAGTTCGACACCACCCAAGACATCGAAGCCTTTATCCGCGATTTCGAGACGTTGCGTCTTCCGAAGTCGCTTTGGACACATCACGCCCATCTCATCGTTGGGCTTTGGTATGTCACGCATCATTCCCCAGACGTCGCGCTCTCCATCGTTCGCCAGCGCATCCGCGCCTACAACGAGGCCGTCGGGACAGCCAACACGGACAGCAGCGGCTATCATGAGACGCTGACGCGCCTTTTCCTCCGCGGGATCACTGCCCACGCCCTGGCGCACAGCAGCGAGTCATTGCCCAGCTCGCTCGCGCTTTTGATGCATTCGCCACTGGCAAACAAGGACTGGCCCTTAACGTTCTACTCTCGCGAGCGGCTCTTTTCCGTGGCCGCACGCCACGAGTGGATCGAACCCGATTTGAAGACCGATGAAGTCAACCCAGCTAAGACTGACACCGACATCTCCACCAACCGCAGTGCTTAACAAGACGCGACATGCAACCACTACCAGCCGTTCTGTTTCGATGATTTGCCTTATCTACAACCTCAACCCTGTATGCGACTTTCGCCCTCGCTGGTAATGGCGTTGCTGCCGAGCTTGAAACGCTTTTGGGAGGACGCAGAAGCATTTCTTAGATTGGTTGGTCGCCCCTAGTTGCGGGATCAAGCAAACGTTTCGTATCCGGGCTAAACTCCGATTAAATATTCAGGATGGTATGACTCTAGCAGGTGAACAACGAACTCAAACCCGTCCAGCGCTTGCGGCTCTCCTGCTTACCCACAGCCATCGACAACGCCTTCGGATCACCGACCAGAATCAACAGCTTCTTCGCTCGTGTCACCGCCGTGTAAATCAGGCTGCGCTCCAGCAAAACATAGTGCTGCGTGCTCACAGGAATGATCACACACGAAAACTCACTGCCCTGGCTCTTATGA
This sequence comes from Prosthecobacter sp., assembly GCA_040081325.1. Lineage (GTDB taxonomy): Bacteria > Verrucomicrobiota > Verrucomicrobiia > Verrucomicrobiales > Verrucomicrobiaceae > Prosthecobacter. The sequence goes on along the minus strand of JBEBGU010000166.1, from coordinate 4,746 downwards.
ATGGTCAGCGCATACGCGAGCTGCAACTCATCCAGCTCACCAGGCTCATATTCCACTAGGCGTTCACCATCAAACCGCACACAGACTTTCAGCGGATCAGTGTCGATGCTGACGATGTGGCCGATGTCACCATTGAAGACATCCTTATCGTAGTTGTTGTGCGTTTGAATGACCTTGTCACCGACGCGGAAGTTGGCTCCGAAGCGCTCGATCTCATACTTCATTTCACTCGGCGGATTCAGGGCCGCTTGCAGCGCCTCATTCAAAGCATGCGTGCCTAGTATGTGGCGATTCATCGGCGTCAGCACCTGGATGTCCTTCACCGGATCAAAACCATAACGCGCTGGCAAGCGACGCTGCATGAGATCCACGATGGTCCGGCTGACCGCCTCCGGCGTAGTCGCTTCCAGGAAAAAGAAATCACTGTCACGCACCGGCTTTAAATCCGGCACCTGACCGCGATTGATCTCATGCGCGCTAGTGATGATTCGGCTCGTTGCCGCTTGTCTGAAAATCTCCGTCAGCTGCACACACGGCACCTTACCACTGCGGATCAAATCATAGAGCACCATGCCCGGTCCCACAGATGGGAGTTGGTCCGCATCACCCACCAGCAGCAGATGCGCGCTAGTCGGCAGAGCTGAGAGAAACTGCGCCATCAGTAGCGTGTCGATCATCGAGCATTCATCCACGACAAACACATCGCCCGTCAGCGGTCGCCCGCCATTGCGTCCCCACTGGCCACTGCCCTGATACTCCAGCAGTCGGTGTAGAGTCTTGGCCTCCAGGCCCGTGCTTTCATTCAAACGTTTCGCCGCACGCCCCGTCGGTGCCGCCAGCGTCACCTTCACCTCCTTCGAGCGCAGGATCGTCAAGATCGTGTTCACGATCGTCGTCTTCCCCACACCCGGCCCACCCGTGATGATCAGACACCGATGCTGCAATGCAGCGACCACAGCCCGCTGCTGACTTTCCGCCAGCGCCTTCCCCGTCTTCGTCGCAGCCCAAGCGATAGCTTCCTGGGTATCGATCACCGGATATGTCGCAGCCGTTGCAACCAACATATGCAGTGACTTTGCGATGCTCACCTCAGCCGCGCGCAGATGCGGCAGATAGAGCACCGACTCCTCACCCAAAGCGTGCCTCTCTATCTGGGCAGCTGTGATCAAATGCACCATCTCAGGAAGAATCAGCGCCTCATGACTCCGCAAAAGCTCCACCGCCTGCTGCACCACCAGTGTCTCCGGCAGGCAGCAATTGCCACGGCTCGCCGCCGTCTCCAGCACATGCAGCAGCCCAGCCCGCAGCCTCTCAGGCGCATCCGCCGCCATCCCCAGTTGATAGGCGATGTCATCCGCCGTCTTGAATCCAACGCCGTGGATGTCTTGCGCGAGCTTGTAGGGATTCGAGTTCAACACCGACAGCGCATCATCCCCATACGTCTTGTAGATGCGCTGTGCTCGCGATGAACTGATCCCATGCTGATGCAGAAACAGCATGATGTTATGCACGCTCTTTTGCTTCATCCACGACTCCTTGATCTCCAGCCGCCGCTTGCGCCCGATGCCCTCCACCCCTTCCAGCTTCACTGACTCGTTCTCGATGATGTCAAAGATGCGCTTGCCAAACTTCGCCAACAGCCGCTTCGCATACGCGGGGCCGATCCCCTCGATCAAACCGCTGCCGAGATAGCGCTCGATCCCCGCCGCCGAGTCCGGGCGTGTCAGCTTTAGCGACTCCGATTTAAATTGCTGTCCGTAATCCCGCGTCGATTCCCATTTGCCCACAGCCTCGAATTGTTCCCCAGCCACCACACGCGGAGCCTTACCGATCAGACTGACCGTCTCGCGTTTACCATTCGGCAAAACTTTGAGAATGCAGTAACCCGTATCCTCCGTGTGATAGACCACGCGCTCCACGAGTCCGTGGAGTTGAGTAATGGCAGCGGGTTCAGACATGGCGGCTTTATTTACCGCAAAGAACGCCAAGAGCGCGGAAATTTCTTGGCTACCCTTGCAAGATGCAACCTTGTCGCCACGGATTGCATCACGCTCATGATCTCACCTCTCGCACTTCAGGATTCTTTGAATCGCCGCCTCTTCCTCCGCAATAGTGCGGCAGCGCTAAGCTCGACGGCACTGGGATCGCTGATGGGGGAGTCGATGTCGGCAAACCTGCATCATGCACCGAAGGCGAAGCGGGTGATCTACCTCTTCCAATCAGGTGCGCCATCACAGATGGATCTGTTTGATCCGAAGCCGCAAATGGCGGCACAGCGCGGCAAAGATCTGCCGGAGTCGATTCGCAAGGGGCAGCGACTGACGACGATGACATCAGGCCAGAAATCTTTTCCAGTCGCGCCATCAATGTTCAAATTTGCGCAGCATGGCAGAGGCGGCATTTGGCTCAGCGATCTGTGGAAACATCTGCCCTCAGTGGCCGATGAACTCTGCGTGGTGCGCTCGATGTACACCGAGGCAATTAACCATGATCCAGCCATCACCTTTTGCCAAACAGGCAGTCAACTCGCAGGCCGACCCAGCATCGGCTCCTGGCTCAGCTACGGACTCGGCAGCGCGAATGCGGACATGCCAGCCTACGTCGTGATGACTTCGTTTGGCACAGGTCGCCCCGATGACCAGCCTCTCTATGATCGCCTGTGGAGCAGTGGCTTCCTGCCGACTCAGCATCAGGGTGTGAAATTCCGCAACAAGGGTGATCCCGTGCTCTATCTCTCAAACCCGAGTGGTGTGAGCCGCGAGATGCGTCGTGGAATGCTCGACGAAATCGCCACGCTGAATCAGCGTGATCACGCCGCCTTTGGTGACCCTGAAACAGTGACGCGCATCGCCCAATACGAGATGGCTTTCCGCATGCAGACGAGTGTGCCAGACCTCGTGGACATCTCCAAAGAGCCGCAGCATGTGCTCGACATGTATGGGCCGGATGTGAAGAAGCCTGGCACCTATGCGGCGAACTGTCTGCTCGCACGCCGACTCGCCGAGCGTGATGTGCGCTGCATCCAGCTCTTCCACATGGGCTGGGATCACCACGGTGGCCTGCCAAAGGCAATCCAGGGTCAGATCAACGACACCGATCAAGCTACGGCGGCACTGATCAAAGATCTCAAACAGCGCGGCCTTCTCGAAGACACGCTGATCGTCTGGGGCGGCGAGTTTGGTCGCACCATTTATTCTCAGGGTGCTCTGACAGAGACAAATTATGGCCGCGATCACCACCCGCGTTGCTTCTCCATCTTCATGGCTGGTGCCGGAGTGAAGAAAGGCATGACGCTCGGTGAAACTGACGACTACAGCTACAACATCGTCAAAGATCCCGTCCACGTTCACGACCTGAACGCCACGATCATGCACCTGCTCGGCGTCGAGCACGAGCGCCTGACTTACCGCTTCCAGGGCCGTGATTACCGACTCACCGACATCCACGGAAAAGTGGTGAAGCAGGTGCTGGCGTAAAAAACAAAAGCGGCAGTTCTCACGAACTGCCGCCTTGGAGAATTACAAAGAGTCAGATCAATACACGCCTTCAACGATGGTCTTCTCCATCGCACCAAAAGGGCGCACATCAGCGACACCATCCCAAGCATAAGGAGCACGCGGCCTGCGGCGCATGGCTTCATCACGCTCCAGGAAGCGGGGCATGAAGAACTCCTTCGTAAGCGTGGTCAATTCCACGCGGCCCCAAGCATCATAGTCCACCGTGTTGTCTGTGTGGTTTGGATCGACGACACGCAGAACGGCACGCGGCTGCGGAGCGTAATAAGAGATGGAGAAATTGTCCTCAGGCGTGAGCGGCACGCTGGCCGCAAGACCCATGAGCGTATTGCCATAGGTCGGATAGAAACCGATGCGGCCTTCCAGCACTTCTTCGACAATGAAGCGCACATACTGCGGAGTCATGGTGGTGCCACCGACGAAGCAGCCGCGAATGCCAGCACTGTAGAGATCCACCTTCTCAGCCAGAGCTTCCAGCAGCTTCGGCGTGGTGAAGATGGCGGAGACTTTGCGGTTTTTCAGAATGAGCACGGCCTGATCAATGACGTGGTCCATATACTGACGCGCCACATCGAACTGCTTATTTGTGATCGCCTTCTTCACGAAACGTGGATCGAGGTCGATGAAGTAGCAGGAGCTACCACGGTAATTCGCCAGATGCTCCACCGCTAGACGCAGGCGACGCGGACCCGTCGGGCCCACCATGATCCAGGATTCACCGGGCGGGAAATGCTTGTCATCCAGCTTGTGGCTGAACTCCTCATAATCCACGCGGAAATCATTCCAGCCCACGCGCTGCTTAGGCATCCCTGTCGTGCCGCCGGTTTCAAAAATGCTGAATGGCTTGCCTTTAAAAGCCTCAGGCACCCACACTTCAGGCTGGAGATCTCTGAGCCACTCGTCTTGAAAGTGCGGGAACTTAGCGATGATGTCCTCATAGCTATTCACCACCCCCCGAGGATCGAAATTCTTCTTGGCCCATTCGAGCCAGAAAGCGCCGAGAGCGGCTGGTTCGATGTTTGCCGAGTTCCGTCGTACGAGCCAAATGTCGAAACCAGTTTGAGCAAGGTCTGTGGCTAACCTCCCATGAGTGACCGTCTGGTAGGCCTCTCTTGATAGACCGTCTCGGTAGTGGGAATAGGTTTCGGTATGTTGAATCATGTCCGAAACGATCACAATGCGGGACGGGATCGATCGGTCGTGGGCGCTGGTCAGGCGCTCTGCTGCTATC
>JBEBGU010000927.1:0-1970 GCA_040081325.1 Prosthecobacter sp. | reverse complement strand
TGCCGATGTCTTTGTTGTTCTTCGGCACCCAGATACGGCCATCATTTCGCAGCGACTCAGACATCAGCGTCAGCTTGCTTTGGTAGTCACCACTGACCGGGATGCAGGTCGGGTGGATCTGCGTGTAGCATGGGTTGGCAAAGTAAGCACCCTTGCGGTGCGCACGCCAAGTGGCGGTCACGTTGCAGCCCATCGCATTGGTCGAAAGGTAGAACACATTGCCGTAGCCACCCGTGCAGAGCAGTACGGTATCACCCGCATGAGCTTCGATTTTTCCTGTGGTGAGATCTCGCGTGATGATGCCTTTCGCATGGCCATCCACGACCACGACTTCCAGCATCTCTGAGCGCGAGTGCATTTCCACACCACCACGCGCCACCTCTTTGTTGAGGGCCGAATACGCCCCCAGAAGGAGCTGCTGTCCCGTCTGACCTCGGGCATAAAAGGTGCGGCTTACCTGAGCACCACCAAACGAACGATTCGCCAACCCACCACCATACTCACGAGCGAAAGGCACACCCTGCGCGGCGCATTGGTCGATGATGTTGACGCTCTCTTCTGCGAGGCGATGCACGTTTGATTCACGCGCACGGAAGTCGCCACCTTTGACCGTGTCATAAAAGAGGCGATGCACGCTATCACCATCGTTTTGGTAGTTCTTCGCGGCATTGATCCCACCCTGCGCAGCGATGGAGTGGGCGCGTCGTGGGCTGTCCTGAAAGCAGAAGCATTTAACTTTGTAGCCCAGTTCAGAAAGCGTGGCCGCTGCAGAGGAACCCGCCAGACCACTGCCGACGACGATCACGGTGTACTTACGCTTGTTCTTCGGATTGATCAGCTTGGAGTCCTGCTTGTGCTTGGACCACTTGAGAGCCATCGGGCCGGAGGGTATTTTAGAGTCGAGTGACATGGCGGAGAGAAATGAAGAATGACGAAATTAACGGCCGTAACCAAAGACGAGGATGGCAATCGGGATGGAGCAGTTGCCGATCACGATAAGCAGAGCAAAGGCATAGCCGAGCTTCTTGAATAGCGGCTCCGTGCGGTGGGTGGAAAGACCGAGCGTCTGGAAAAGGCTGGACACACCATGGCTTAGGTGACTGCTTAGCAGCAGCATCGCGATCACATAAAAGATCGAAGCTGGTGCCCAGGAAAACCCATCGATCACCATCTTGTAAACATTGTGTGCTTTGTGGCCGTCGATCTGGATCTCATAAGCGGCACCGCCAAAACCGTGCCACAGCCGAGCGGTGAAATGCAGTAGGTGATAAATGATGAATGCCAGAATGGTCAGCCCGCTCCAGATCATCGTGCGGGATGATTTGCTTGAGACTTGAGAGGCGACCTTGCCATAGCCGTCCACACGTGCCGCGCGGTTTTGTTTCGTGAGATGGATGGTGGCGATCACATGCACCACCACAGCGGCCAGCAGTCCAAGACGCGCGATCCACACCCCGCCGCCATGCAGCGCGGTTTGCAGCAAGTGGCCATATTCATTGAGCGCGTCAGGCCCGACAAAGACCAGTAAGTTGCCGATCATGTGGCCGAGTACAAAAAGCACCAGCATCGCCCCGGTCAGGGCAACGAGGATCTTTTTACCGATGGAAGAAGCATAAAAACGGGAAAGGGAGTCAAAAACAGCGCTCATGAGTGGAAAAAGTTCACTTTGGCAATACGCCACGCGCTCGCAAGCGACACCTACTTTTTTCACACCTCTTTTGTTAAAGATGAATCAGATTCTTTGCTCGTTGCATGAGATCTCCTCCCTAGCCCAGAATTGACGGCTTCTTTGACCTCAGGGGTGTCAATCAGACTCACCCCACTCGGCTCACCCGTGTGCTATTCGCGCCCGGCTGGAAAAGATCGTCCTTCAATCGGGTGCCGAGGCCGGTGCCGGTGGGGAGCTGGGCGTCGCCGTTTTGGATGATGGGTAGGGTGTCCACGAGCTTGTGGTAAAAGGAGCGGATGTG
>JBEBGU010000165.1:0-7605 GCA_040081325.1 Prosthecobacter sp. | reverse complement strand
GTCGAAAGCTGCTTTCGTCTGCATGGCAACGGTAAGCCTAGATGCCTTGGAAAAAGAATTATCGAGCGACTTTTGTGACATCGACTCTATCTTTTTCCCCACCCCATCATGACTGACTTCTTTTCTAACTCGCTCTACACCTTTGGCCTCGGCTTTGGCCTTGGCTGTGTTTTTCTCCTAATGTCCTACTGGAATCACTGGAAGACGAAGGGTGAATTCAGACGCTATAAGACGCATCTGAGTGACAAATTGGAACTGGATGCCCGATCAATGCAGGAGACGAGCAAGGAAAAGGCACGCCTGGCTCAGGAGAATGAAAGCCTGCGGATGCAAGTGAGTCGGCTGAATGAGAAGCCGGACAATAAACTACATCGTGAACTCGAAATCATGGCTCGTGCGGAGAAGCATATGATGATCAATGCACCCGGCTTTGCCCCGGCCTGGGAAATGGCCAAATCACAGGCACTGTCACAAATTGAGACCGAAGAAAAGGGCATGTCCTTCCCGCAGAAAATCTTCCGCAAGCTGATCGGTCCAGGTTCGACGAACAGTGGTGTTGCCCTTTCGGAAAGCTCGGTTCTTGCTGCTAAGAACGGCTCAGAAGCCACCAGCAATGCCGCTTGATCCATGAGCGTCGTGCGGCCTGAAAAAGTGAAGTTCATGCTCATGGCTGCGGACATGCGGCGGGCCGTGACTTTTTATCAAAAGGTCTTCGGGTTGGATGAGATCTTTGTGAGTGAGTTCTGGAGCGAGCTGAACTTTGGCAATGCCATTATCGCCTTTCATGGTGGCCACGATGGGTCAGTGAATCCAACGGGCCTGAGCCTGCAATTTGAAGACGTGCTGAGCGCTGTGGAGCGGATCGAAAAAGCCGGGGGACTCATCCTGGATCTGCCGACTCAGCGTGAGGGGGAGCCCATCCTACACGGACGTTACCGCGACCCTGAAGGCAATGAGGGCTTTATCACACAATATGTTGGCTGAGTTCCACCTGCATTCCAGCTAACAGACTCATGGCCCACCGTTCCTTTCAGTTCCCCATCCTACCTCGAATTCTGTTCAGTTGGATCATCCTTTCGATCTGCGGGTCAGCTCTAGCTCAGGGCGGCTCCGCGCCGCAGGGAAACAATTTCGGCGAAATCGCACAACTCGTGCCGTTGGGTAGTGCGGCTAGTTTGGTGGCCAGTGTCACGAGTGCGAGTCCGATGACCTTTACCTGGACCAAGGATGGGCGTTTAGTGCGCGATGCCTACACGATGACACTGACTTTACCCGCAGTCGCAAAGGAGAGTGCGGGCAGCTACCGACTCAAAGCGCGGAATGCGTTTGGTAGCTGGGAGTCGCCGCCTTTCCTGCTGGGTGTGTATGAGACTGGTATGGCAGAGGCGACACTGATTTCCGGGAAATCACTGCGCCTAGAGCCGCGTGCCTGGGGGCCAGGATTGAAGTACTCTTGGTCGAGTAGCGGCTATGAAGACACGCCTTCCTGCCGCACGCCTACCTTTCAAATCAATCGGTTGCCGCACGGCATGCATACCGCTGTTGTATATTTAACGATGGGTGAGTTTGGCCCTGAGGCGAGTGGCTTCAGCTACCTCATCAAGTCCGTGGGCAAACCGCGCGCGCCCACGATAACTCGCGTGTGGCGGATGGAGTTGGGCATGGCCTATCTGGAGCAGGGCTTCCTGCCGACGGATGAGATTCCTGTCACTTTTCATGCCAAAGGGTTACCGCCGGGCATCACGATCAATGCCACCTCGGGCGACATCAGTGGCACACCGACCAGGGCGGGGGACTGCATCGCCGAGCTGTGGACCTCTGATGGCTACGGCACCAGCCCGCGTGTTCAGCAGATATATTTTGTGGGATCAAGCAAGATCGACCTCTTCACTCGCAGCTACAGCGGCACGCTCTATCAATTGCCTCTCGACAACGGTCAGCGCGGCTATCTGGCTGAGTTCACCGTGACACCGAGTGGCACTTACACGGGGAAGCTGACCTTTAAATCCCGCGTCATCCGCCTGAGTGGCAGCTTCACCGGAGATGCCTCTGCTTATCTCTCAAATGCTACGAACGTTGCACTTGGATTGAATCTGAAAATGACGCTGCGACCTGCTGAGAGCGTGATTTTAGAATGGAGCGATCCTCAAGGACTCATCGCGGACACCTACCATGTGATCGATACCGTGTACCGTCAGTCAGGTGATCCCTACATGGACCCTGCGGGACGTTATGGAGTGCTCATGCGGCCCGAGCAGATCGCCGAGACCGCTGCGGCAGAAGTGATGCGCGGCACTGGTTTCGGCAGTCTTTTAGTGAACACCAATTTCTCCACCACCTTTGTCGGCTCACTGCCAGACGGCCAAGGCGTGACTGCGAGCAGCTATGTCACGACGAACGGCACCATCCCGACCTTCTTCATCCCAACAGCCAAGCGTGATGTGTTGATCGGTGACCTGTATGTTCCCACGCGCTATGAACTGACCAATCCGTATTCGGTCTGGTGGTATCGGGACGCTAATCCCAGCGATCCAATCGCCCCCGCAGGCTGGAGCCGAAATCTCGTCACTGAGGTGACGCCCTACATGCCACCCACAGCGGGGCGCTTGCTGCTGCCTTTCATGGAAGATCGGCCAAACAACGCCTTCATCTCCCTCTCTTCAGCCGGTCGTGATTCGGAAGATTCGACGGCTTTCATCGACACAGACTTCCGACTCTCCAGCATCCACACCGCCCGTTTCTCACTGCCGAATCCCAGCGCACTGCGTGTCGATTTCTATGCACCTACGGGCTTCTTCACAGGCCAAGCCACCTTGGATGATCCGCATCCCAACATCCCGCTGCGCCGCGTGCGTCGAGCTGTCGGCTTCCGTGGCATGATGTTTCAAAACCCGGAGAGTCCGCATGGAGAAGGCTACTTTCTCGCCCCACCACCGCCGGACGCCGTGTCTTCATCCATCGTGTCGGGCCATGTTTGGGTCGGCCCGAGCTTTGCTGAGTGAGCCAGTGCGCGCATAGCAGTTGATTCGTGCCGACACCTATCGGCTAATTTTTGTGCCAAGTTTTCGTGCGCTTGTTGCTTGGCAAGATCATCGGTGGGGTCACACGTTGCCTCGCCACAACTCGTGCCTAATTGGTCATTTACGGTTTTTAAGCTAAGCTATCCAGCAGAACAAATACAGTGATCCAAGAAGGACTGCTCAGATTGAGCAACCAAAAAACTTTTTGGTTTCCAAAAGTGGTGGCAGGGGGCGGATTTGAACCGCCGACCAAAGGCTTATGAGTCCTCTGCTCTACCGCTGAGCTACACTGCCATGTTTTGGCTCCTGAGGTAGGGTTCGAACCTACGACCTAGTGGTTAACAGCCACCCGCTCTACCGCTGAGCTACTCAGGAACGTTCTTTCCCGTTTGGAAACGGGCCGCGAGAATAGGTGAGACCTCTCTCAACGCAAGCATTTTGTTCCATGATATGAAATGATCGGCACATCCCACTCATCACACTGAATCGATCAAAAGATGAGATCCAAACCCCAGGCGACAAAGAGGCCTGTTATGCCCACGAGCGTCTCAGTTACAGTCCATGTTCGGAGTGTTTGAGACACGGATAAGCCGAGAGTTTCCTTCACGATCCAAAAGCCGGCGTCATTCAGATGAGATAGAAACAGTGAGCCGCATCCGATGCCGACGACGACCAGTTCAGGATTGACTCCAGGTGTGCTCAACACAAGCGGAGCGACTAAACCACTGGCTGTCGTGATGGCGACCGTGGCGGAACCGGTCGCCACGCGAACGAGTGCTGCGCAAACCCAGCCAAACACGAGCGGCGGCAGGTGTGCAGCGGTGGCCATTTCACCGATCGCTTTTGCAGTGCCACTGGCCTCAAGGACACCTTTAAATCCGCCCCCTGCTCCCACGACCAGCAGCGTCATGCCCACGGCCGCGATGGCTTTTTCTCCGATCTTTAATGCCTCTCCGCGTGTGAAACGAAATGCGACTCCGGCGAAGATAACGGACAGGCCTAATGCAAGTGTTGGATTACCAATGATCGTCGTTATCTGGCGGACTGGATGCCCTTTATCCGCAATGATCAATTCAGCTAGGGTCTGAGTGAGCAATAGCAAAATGGGAACCGTCAACACGGCGACTGTGATTCCGAGTGATGGCAATTTTCGTGCGGCTAACGATGGATCAATGGGCGGCGGCTCTGGAACTTCGGCCTTCACATGCCGCACGGCCCACCGTGCGAAGATGGGGCCAGAGATGGCTGCTACGGGCACTGCTGCCAGTAGCCCCCAGAGCATGACTTTACCCAGATCTGCATGAAGCGCTTGGAGTGCGACAACTGGTCCTGGATGCGGAGGCATGACGCCATGCATGATCGATAGCACCGCCAGTAATGGAATCGCGAGCTTGAGAAAGGGTTCCTTCGTCTCACGAGCCAGTGTCACGAGGATCGGCACCAGCATCACCAAGCCGACGGCAAACCATGTGGTCAGACCGATGCACAATCCAAGAGCCATCAGGCACCAGTGTACTCTCTTGGGGCCGAAGACTTTGATGAGTGCCTTTGCCAGCACCTCCGCGCCGCCAGAAGCGGCAAGCAAACCACCAAGAATCGTACCAAGCCCAAGAATGCCGGCGATACCGCCGAGCGTGCCACCCATGCCTTTCTCGAAAGCTGTCATCATGGCCATGGGGTCCATGCCTGAGCCGAGGCCCATCACCATCGCTGCAAGCAACAGAGCCAGAAAGGCGTTCATACGCAGCCAAGCGATGAGTGCGATGAGAACAGCGACGGCGACGACGGATAGAAGGAGGAGTTGGGTAGTATCGGGATTCACGATGGGAAGAAAGACAGAAACGCATGATATGGTCAAGAACCACCATCCTCAGATCCCATTTCAGCGTAAAATTTAAATCGTGGATTGACGCTCAGACAATCCCTTGGCACCCAGACACACCACCATGAAGATTACCCGCTACACCGACTCCAACTGGAACGATACTGCCGCTGCGTTGGACCGGCGCGCTGAGGCCAGTGATGCCGTGCGCGACGTTGTGTCGGACATCATCAAAGCCGTTCGCGCAGGCGGTGATGCTGCTGTCATCGATCTCACGGAGCGTTTCGATGGTGCAAAGCTCTCTCCTACAACCTTGCGCATTCCTGACGAGATGACCAAGTCCGCTTGGAATGAGGCATCGCCAGAATTGAGGTCGGCACTAGAGGCGTCTCACCGCAACGTATTCGATTTTGCTCACAAAAGCCTGCGCCAAAGCTGGTCTGGTCTGAATGAGCAGGGTGGGGAAGTGGGTGAGGTCTATCATGCCTTTGAGCGCGTGGGCTGCTATGTGCCAGGTGGCTCAGCGCCCCTTGTCTCTACGGCCTTGATGACGGTGACTCTCGCCGCTGCGGCCGGCGTGCCGGAAATTGTGGTCTGCACACCCTGTGGTCGCGATGGCACAGTGAATCCTGGTTTACTTGCTGCGTTAAAGCTCGCAGGTGCCACAGAGGTGTATCAAATAGGTGGTGCTCAGGCCATCGCAGCCATGGCTTATGGGACAGAAACAATTCGTCCCGTGACGAAGATCTTTGGTCCAGGCAATAGCTACGTCGTCGAGGCGAAGCGTCAGGCCTTCGGTGTTGTTTCGATCGACCTTTTGCCTGGCCCGAGTGAGGTGCTGATCCTGGCAGATCGCAGCGGAAATCCCGGGTTCATCGCCGCAGACATCCTCGCGCAGGCTGAGCATGGTAAAGACAGTCAGGCGGGTTTCATTACCGATGATGATGATTTGCTCAACGCGGTCATAGCTGAGGTTGAAAAGCAAAGCCTGTCGCTCAGTCGTCAGGCGCAAATCAGCCCGGTTTTAGAGAAAGGCGTGTTTCTTCTGCTGGCACCGAGTCTCGAAGAAGGTGCCCGGCTAGTGAATACCTATGCGCCTGAGCATCTTTCACTTATCACCGAGCGTGAGAAGGAAATCCTTCCTCTGATCCGCACTGCAGGTGCCATCTTTCTCGGAAATCATTCACCTGTCGCCGTGGGTGACTTCCTAGCCGGTCCGAGTCACACCCTTCCGACCGGTGGGGCAGGGAAGTCCTTTCCTGGCCTAACGGTTGATATGTTTCAGCGTCGAACCAGCATCATTCGCCTGAGTCGTGAGAGCTGCGCCAAGTCTGAAACTATCGTGCAAGCCTTCGCTGAAGTGGAAGGACTCGATGCTCACGGTCAGTCGGTAAGTATCCGCGCCATGTAATCCAAAAACCACATCATTGATGTGGTGCCGGTGGTCGGACTCGAACCGACACATCATTACTGATACAAGATTTTGAGTCTAGCGCGTCTACCATTTCACCACACCGGCAAGTGTCTTTAGCGAAGGGCCGCTAGAATGCCGAGTCGCCTGAGGATTGCAAGGCTTTTGGCGGTCCTAAAATTTCACGCATTAACACGGCCTGTCGGATCGACGCTTGGTTGTTGAGGAGGCCACGCAGAAAAGTAAGTCCTTCGTTCTTTGGACTCGTCTGAAGAACTGGCACGGTGGATACCACGATTGGTTTTGTTTCGACAACAATCGGAGTTGGTGGCAGAGGCTGAATTTCTGCTCGCACCTTGCCTGATCGAGCACGGGTAAATGGAGGGCTGGAAACTGGTGGTTTCGGGCTTTGAGTTTCTACGACGTCTTTTTTGATCTGCTCAAAAACGTCACGCACAGTGGCCCATGGATCATTAACAGGTGATGTTGAGTTGGGAGAAGGGCGCAGTGGTGGAGGAGTTCCTGAGGACTCTACTTGGCGCTTCCATGCGGCCTCTCGAAGTTTGGTTTCTTCTGAATTCGGTGGGCTAGTGCGTTTGCGCGCCGCCTCTTCCTGACCTTGCTTAAATAGGCCCCAGAGCCACTGGACAAAGCCTCCTAACATCGCAATGACAATGATTGCGATTTGGATTGGATCGACTTCTGCAAGGTGCATATCGAGACTCTGGCGGGATGTATCTGGAATGGAAAGCAAAAGTCTTGATCAAGACGGATGTTCGTTCAGTTGGCCTGTGGCTTGCGCCGGAATCCCTGTACATGGCCGTCGCCACGGTAGAGATACACTTTCTTCACATCTTCTAGGCGCATGACGATCCAGGGTGAGAGCAAATTACGGCCATTTTTTGTGAAGACTAATCCGTCAGCGAGATGAACACATGAATGATAAGCATCGCCACTGGTGGTGTTGAGGAAAAAGAGAATGTCACCATACTTGTAGGGTGGCTCTATACGATCAAAGTTTTCGAGCACAGCACTGGTGGCGAGCCTTGAATCGAGAAGATACTCTTGAGCGTCGAAATTGAAAAAATTGAGCGATGACCAATGGCAATCAGGCAAGATGCCGTGTTTAGCCAAATCCATCCCTGGGTAAGTGTAAATGAGTTTGCGCACAAGTGCCGGCAGCATGTGAGAAAGGGGGAGCGCTTCGATCCCATCCGTATCAATGATTGATTGCACGATAGGTTCGACATCCTTGCGGCGCAGACCAATTCCGAGGGTCCAGTAATTAACCAATTCTTCGACGTTTGTGTTGTGATCGACCTCGATCTTTACCATGATCGATCGGGTGCGGG
>JBEBGU010000926.1:0-1970 GCA_040081325.1 Prosthecobacter sp. | reverse complement strand
GGTGGTATCGGTCGCCGATCCCGCACGCGGGATCGACCACCGGCTACAAGCTGCCAACCCTTCGGGTTGTGGAGACGTGCTCAGCGACAAAGCTGAAGCACTCGGATTGTTAGGCCTCTGGTTCTTCGTGGAGTTGCTTATCTCTGCGATTTTAAAACGCGGTGCGTAAGAGTGATCTCATCGAACTCCCAAATCTCGACGTCTGAGTCTACCAAATGACCGTGACGCCGCATGTAATAGTCAGCTAGGGGCTCGTTTGTTCGAGGATTCAGGTGACGAAGCACAAAAAGCACTTTCTGGGCAGGGATTCTGACAAGAGAGAAATAGAACATAGCTTCATTCCAGACAGCCATCTTGGCGCTTGGGCTATTCTGTCCACTGTTCTTGGTCCATCGGTGGCTCTTACACTCCACGAGTAATGATGGGGACTTCGAGCCAAGGTCGAACTTTTTGTCTTTGGTGTGCGCTCCGGCTCCAACTGCAATCTTAAAGTGTCGCGTGACAGGGATTCCGAGGCTCTCAAAATAGACCGCAGCCACCTTCTCGAAATCATCTCCCGCTTGGGTATTGCTCGTCGCGTCTAAGCGCTGGTGCGTCATATTCATTTCAAATGGTGAACGACTCCGTTTCTTTTTAGATCAGCGGTAGGCGAGTATAAGGTTCTTCAAACACATGAGTCGCGCTACGAGTCGTTTGCTGTATCGTGTTCGGCCATTGTGTTTTCATGATAGGTAGTTACGAAGAGTTTTCCGAAGGCACTGAGTTCGTAATACATGTGGCCGTCGTTACCTGCTGTCAGTCCCTGGATTTTGGAAAGTCCAGTCCTGAGAAGGTTCTGCAAATAGCCATCTCGATCACTTGCATCAAGGTTCGTAACTCCCGCTGCGAGTAGATCCTTTAAATCACCTGAATAACCCGTCTCAATGGCATCCCAGCAACGAAAGAGTGTTGTTTGGTCAATCCGACTTCGGATGAACGCAATAAAAAAGGTTCCCATGAGTTCCGGTCGCTCTGAATCAGAAAGTTGTTCTAAAGTTAGCAATAGACGTTCCCCTATCTTCCGTCGTTCCTCTTCACCGGTCAAAGCAAGGCCAAGCATATCTTGCCGATCTTCATCTGGAACTCTTTCCAGTGCTCGGACAAAGGAAGCAAGCTTGGAAATATAGTATCGCTCTCGGATGCCTGAAATGGATTTGCATACCTTGAACGCTATCCCAACGACGGGCAGGTTTGCCAGGAGTTCACTGGTAATGAGCTGATCGAGTGCTGTCTCAGTGAGTTCGAGGGCGGCTTCTATACCTGGTGTGTCTTTCATAGTGCTGTGTCTCTTGGTCGAACATTTTTGATCATTCACAGATCGTGAGCTTTGTCAGCAGCTTTATAGTCGCCGGAGTTTTGTAGGAATATCAAGGACCTGTGCCGATCTTGTCGTTGGTTGGGTGCGGTTTGGCAAAGGTGGGGCGGCACGACATGCGGCGGGCGGAGGGTGCGTTGGTTGTCGGCGAGCCAAGGCTGAAGACGCAGGGTCAACGGCCATTCATTCAACCGCGCCATTGCCATGAAAACCAATCCATCTCCCTTTCTCCGCTGCGAACTCGATCGTCGCCGTTTCATGGCGAATACGGCAAAGACCATGCTCGGTGTCGGCCTGATGCCGGCGGGGGCGCATCTTTTCTCGGGCAAGGCCTTTGCGGCGGGTGAAGGCTCGGCCACGGCGAAGCAGGTGCCGACGGCGCGCAATGTGATCTTCCTCTACATGACCGGTGGTCAGAGTCATCTCGACACCTGGGATCCGAAGCCGGAGAACAAGGAAGTCTCGGGGCCGACAAAGGCGATCAAGACCAGCGCCGATGGCGTGCAGGTCAGCGAATACCTGCCGCGCGTGGCGAAGCAGATGCACCATGCCTGCGTGCTCAATGCGGTGGCCACGAACACGGCGGCGCATGAGCAGGCGAACTACTTCATGCACA
>JBEBGU010000925.1:0-1973 GCA_040081325.1 Prosthecobacter sp. | reverse complement strand
GTACAAGGTGGACACGCACCGGCACACTGATCGTCGGCAGCGGTGCAATCAAAGATTCCTGACTCGGTGCCACTCCACCTAGAGCAACGGCGACTAGAGCGATGAGTGCAGTTTTCATGATGAGGCCAAGCGAGCGGCTACTTTTTCAGCACCTTCGCAACGAACTCTGTCAGCGCCTTCGTCGCCGGATCATCGGGCAGACCGAGATCATCGTTGAGCTTCACATGGCCGCTGTCCTTCGCGCCGAAGATGGTCACGGGAATGCCCGCCTCCTGCAGCACATTGCCCAGTCGTTTTGCCTGGGCGCTGGTGTCTGGACTGGAGGCAATGTGCAGAATCAGGAATGGCGGGATGCTTTTGCCCTTCTCGATGTGATACACCGCCGAGAAGTCTTTGTGCTTCTCCGGCGTGGTGCCGAACTTCTCGCGATGCCCGTTCACGCGAGGTGGAAACTGATGCGCGCGCAGACGTGTCTCCGCCGTCTCAATGATCGCAGGAATGTCATACGTGTCGCCATCCACCGGGACGCATCCTATAATCGTGTCCAGCGAGTTGCCGTTCTCCTTCAAGTAGCTTTCGTCGGTGCAGATGATCGCCGCCAATTGTGCCCCGGCGGAGTGACCTCCCACGAGCACGCGCTTTGGATCACCGCCATATTCGGCGATGTGCTGCTGAGTCCATGCAAAGGCTTTCGCGACATCACGAATCAATGTGCCCATGTCCTCGGTCGGCAGCTGTCGGTAGTTCGTGGACACAAAGACAAAGCCCTTGTCCATGAACCACTGCGGCTTGGTCTTCACCTGCGTTTTGTCGCCCTGCTCCCAGCCTCCGCCGTGAATCCAGAACACGACGGGCAAGTTCTTCGCGCTCGGTGGCGAGTAGATGTCGAGCACCTGGCGCTCGTGGCCGTTTTCGACGTAGGGGATATTTGATTTCACATTCTGCGCAAAGGCATTGAGGGTGACGGCAAGGCTGACAAGGAGGATGGACTTCATGGCTGAAGCAATACGTGCTGAGCCAGAATTACTTCATCAGATACTTCGCCAGATCCCGCATCGCGATCACCGTGCAGCCCTCGTCCTTGAGATGCTGCATGTAGCTCTCAAACTTCACCGGATCAGTATTCACCCACGGATGTTTGATGTCCGGCACACCGTGAAAGGTCATCACCGCGATCTTGCCGCCCTTCGCCTGCGCCACGGCGGCCTTGAACTGCTCCAGCGTGCTCTCCGGTTTGCCATCAAAGGCCTGCGGCATGAGCAAAGGCTCGTCCGTGGCCGGATCGAAGGCCTTCGCGCCTCCAGCCCGCGCAAACTGATAACCACGCTCACGCAGCAGCTTCACCGCAGCCTCGCTCGTCGCGTAGCCGGGATAGCAAAAGCTCACCGGTTTCGGGATGCCATATTTCGCGCACTGCTGTTCGATGAACTCCACATCGGCGGCGAGCTGCTCCGGCTTCTGCTTCGTCACGCCCGCGTGCTTCCTCGTGTGATTGCCGATCTCGAAACCCTGCTCGTGCAGCGCCTTGATCTGCTCCCAGGTCATGTAGTGCGTCTTATCCACGAGGAACTCAAAGCCCTCCGTGATGAAGAAAGTCGCCCCAAACCCATGCTTCTTCAGCAGCGGTGCCACATAGTTCGCCTGACTCGCCACCGAGTCGTCAAAGGTCAGCACCACGAGTTTGTCCGGCACAGGTTCGACAGCGAACAAAAGTCCAGCAAGCGCGATAAAGAGAGTGAAAGTGAGAAGGAGGCGTTTCACAAGATGGTCATCTCTTTAGCGTTCGAAGCGCAGGGAGTAAAGATCGGCATCGATGATGCGGAAGCGCAGCCGCACCGGTTTTCCCACCAGCTCGCTCAAGTTGTCTTTACCTCTCCAAGACACGACGCGCCGGATCTCGTTGCCGATGATTTTTTGGCTATCACCCGCCGCGTATCCTGGCAAGGGTTTGCCAGCTTCGTCCAGCAACTCGA
>JBEBGU010000164.1:0-7625 GCA_040081325.1 Prosthecobacter sp. | reverse complement strand
TAAGAGACAGTAGGAACGCAGGCGGAGCATTTCTTCGCCTCCGCTCACGGCGTTCTTTAATTTCAGGTTGTCATAGACCAGCTTGAACAGTGAATTGAAGTCAAGAGTGTCACCAATGGACAGTACGTTGACTAATTCATCAGTTACATGGTCAGGGACGCGGCGGGAGAAACGTGTTTTGCGAGTCGGTATCGTTGCCATAGGGGTGCAACCAATAGCATGACTTTGGGACTTCGCGAAGGTTTTGTCACCTTATGACACATTTCCCAAAATCAGGACTGCGATGGAAGCAAAGTCGCACAACTCCAGCATTGACAAGCCAAAGAGCGGTGCCGCGATGTATGTACATCGCATGGGCAACTTGTGGTTATTTCGATGCAATCTTAAAAAGCTGCTTCTTCGTGCGGATGAAAATAGCCCCATCAGCCACGGCTGGGGCGGACGTCATCGCATCTGGCAGTTTATTCTCCGCTTGGATTTCAAACTTATCCGCCGCCCGAATCACCCGCGTGTCACCGCGATCATTGCTGAAGTAGAGGCGGTCTCCTGCGACGATGGGTGAGGGCAAATGCTGGCCTGGAAACCGATCTTCCCACACATCAGCTCCCGTCTGCGGGTTCATGCAGGTGACGATGCCGCCACGGGTTGTCTGAAACAGCAATTCATTCGCCAGCACTGGGCAGGATTCGCTAGCATTTCGCTTCTCACGATCCCACACGACATGGCTCCCGGTGATGTCGCCGCTCATCTTGTTATCAATCCGCACCCCGAGCGTATGCGCCCGCTCAGAACCCGTGTTTAGAATGAGCATTTGCTTGTGAACTAGCGGGCGAATGGCGGCATTGAAGCCCCCATGACGGATCGTCCATAGCTCTTTGCCGGTCGCTACATCATAGCCAAAAGCCGCGCGCGAACCGACGGAGACGAGTGTGCTTTTGCCTGCGAGATCAAACACACTAGGAGTGTGATAGGCCTTCCTCATATCGCCATCGCGGGTCGGCTTGCCTTCTTTATCGAGATCTCCGTAATCAGTCGTGCGGCTGGTCTTCCACACCGTCGTTCCCGTTTTCTTGTCCAAAGCAGTCACATATTGCTGATCGATGCCGTCAAAGGTCAAGATGAGCAGCTCCCCATGAAGAATGGGCGACGAACCCGGTCCCCTAAAATGGCGCGCATTGATGTCCCGACGTTGCCACACCGTCTTTCCCGTCTGCGGATCAAGTCGCGCTGTGCCATAAGTGCCGAAGTGGACATAGAGCGCATCCGCCTCAAGCACGGGAGATGGCGCAGCATAGTTGTTCAACGGATTACCCAGTATCTCAGGATCAGCATTTTCAAACAACAGGATGTGATGCACGATCTTCCCGCTCAGTCGGTCGATGCCATAGACATACATCTTCTTCCCATCCTCTGTCGCTGCGGTGAACCAAACACGATCACCACCGATCACCGGTGTGCTGTGTCCATCGCCTTCGAGGTCGGTCTTCCAGACAATGTTTTCGCCCGTCTCCGCATTCCATTTCAGTGGCAGGCGCGCGGCCTCTGCCGCTGGCACGACGCCATCATAGGTGGGTCCGTTTTTGTCCGGCCAAAACAAAGGTGTCGTGGTGATCTGGGCGCTGAGTGTGGTGCAGGCGGCAGCGCTGATAAGAGCAAGGCGAAAAGAGAAGAGCATGGAGGCGTAAATCACGGCGGTATTAGGACGCTTCTTTCGGGAGTCTGCCAGCACTGATGTTGGCGACCACTTGCAGTAGGGGCCAGCGGGCGCTTTGATACGGCCATGACCATCGAAGAAATCACCGCGCGCATTTGCGCCTTTCGCGACGCACGGAACTGGATGCAGTTTCACAATCCCAAGGATCTCGCAGTCGCTATCGCCGCAGAGGCAGGGGAGCTGATGCAGCACTTTGTTTGGAAAACACCGGAGCAAACACCGCAGGTCGTGATCGAAAAGCGCGCTGAGATCATGGACGAAATTGCCGACGTAGCGATCCTGCTCTTTGAGCTGGCGCATAATCTCGACATCCCGCTCGCCGCAGCCATGCAGGCGAAGATTGATCGCAATGAGAAGCGCTACCCCGTCGAGAAGGCGCGGGGAAACAACACCAAATACAATGAGCTCTGAGGCTGATCCTGGCAGCGCGCCAGTGCATAAGCGCAGACAGCGCTACAGCGGCAAGAACCCGCGCCGCTTTGATCAGAAGTACAAGGAGCTGAATGCCGAGCGCTACCCTGATGAAGTCGCCAAAGTGCTGGCTTCTGGCAAGACGCCCGCCGGTCAGCATGTGCCGATCATGGTCAACGAAGTGCTGGAGTGCCTGTACCCGCAGCCCGGCGAGCGTGCGGTGGATTGCACCCTTGGCTATGGTGGCCACACCCGCGCTTTGTGGCAGGATCTTCAGCCGGACGGTCATCTGTTGAGCCTTGATGCCGATCCCATCGAGATCGAGCGGACGGAAACACGCTTGCGGGCGGCGGGGATGACGGCGGAAACGTTCACCACGCGACGCTGCAATTTCGCTGGCCTCACCAAAGCGCTGGTGGAGCAAGGCTGGCATGAAGGTGTGGGTGTGATCTTTGCAGATCTCGGTCTTTCTTCGATGCAGATCGACAACCCAGCGCGTGGCTTCACTTTCAAAGTGGATGGTCCGCTGGACATGCGGATGAATCCCCAACGCGGCGTGTCAGCGGCACAGTGGTTGTCAGACATCTCTGAGGAAAAACTAGCAACGTTACTCGCAGAGAATGCGGATGAACCCAACGCGGCGCTTTTGGCTAAAAGCCTCTGTCTGCGTGCCAAACAATCGCCTCTGAAGACGACGCGCGCTCTTGCTGAAGCCGTGAGACAGGCTCTGCCCGTGCGCACCAGCACTGATGATGTTGATGCCAGCGTGCGGCGCGTGTTTCAGGCCATCCGCATCGCCGTTAATGAAGAGTTTGGCGCACTGGATAGCCTGCTGCGGGCGATCCCCGCTGCGCTGAAGCCTGGTGGTCGTGTCGCCATGCTTACCTTCCACTCGGGTGAAGATCGGCGTGTGAAAAAGGCCTTTCAGGAAGGCCTGCGTAGTGGCGTATATGTGGAAATTTCAAACGAAGTGATCCGTGCCAGCATGGATGAACAGCGCGCGAATCCGCGATCGTCTTCGGCAAAGCTGCGCTGGGCGGTGAAGGCTACTTCACAATCGTGAACCCGCGTTGACCGAGCATAACCGGAATGCTGCTCACCTCGCGCTCCTTGATGAGAGAGCCTAGATTACTTTCATCTATGGCGGCGAAGAAGCCCTCGAGTTCGTCAGCGTCATGCGCCATGGCCTGCAATTCCACGCGGCCATCGGGCAGATTCTTCACGCTGCCAGTGACTTCATAGCCTGCCGCGATCTGCTTGGTGCTGTAACGAAAACCGACGCCTTGGACGCGGCCTGAATAGATGACTTGTTTGGCTGGCATGAGCCGCCTCTTTTAGAGCCGCGTCAGGGCTTCTGCAAATGCCGGTGTGGCCGCATCAATGAGCAACACGCCGAGGCCGTCACGATTCGTGATCAAGCGCACATGACGGCCCTGAGCTTCGAGCGTGACTTGACCTAGCGTGTCGGTGTTGAGGCTGGCGTCATAGCGCTGAGATAGGCAGCTACGCATCGCTTTAAAAAAGGCCACGGCGTCCGCCTCAGTCAGCCAAAGCGTCTGCCAAGCCGCGTGATCGCGCGGCGCATCAGGCGCGGCATAGGCGAGCAGTCGATCTCCCTTCCAGCCGCGTGCGGCCTTTCCCGCTTCTTCTTCACTGTTGTAAGTGCGCAGTGCCACAAACGTGGCAAAGCGACCCAGCCGGTCATCCCAGTAGGGCTGCGTCTTCTCGATCTCTGTGGAAGATAAAGTGACCGGAGCTGGCGGTAGCCGCGTGGCATCGAGAAAGCGCTCTGGCTCGATGACTTCAGCGCATGATGTCGGTGGGCGTGAGTAGGCCGCATTCATTTGGGCATAATCGCCCGCGCTGTGCAGAGATTGGCTGAACTCAAAGCCTCTGCTGAAAGGGAACATGGCCAGCTCCTTCAAATACACCGGCATAGGCACCTGATTGATCGGATGATCAGGATCATCTGCGGGCAGATCGTTCGGGCTTTGCGGGATGGGATTCTGAATGCTGAACAAAAAGCGTGTGAGGCCGGCATCTCCCGCGATCAAAGCTTCCCGCGCGATGCGTTCGTCAGTGGTCAGCATCTGCTTGGAGTCGCTGGGAAACAAGGTGCTCCCGTACTCCCGCAGAAGCTGACCAAACGCGATCGCCAGCGGACGATCAGGCGCTGGCATTCCCTGCGCAGGTTTGTCATCTGAAACCAACAACGTGCTCGACTCTGGATCATACCAGCCGCCGATCTGACGAGCCAGCACGGCTGCGCGCAGAGGCAGAGGATCGACAGGTTGTTCGATCCAGCCGAGAGCCGTCAAAGCCAGGCCAAAACGCGGCGCTTCATCTCCCGGTTGCTGCTTGCGTAGCCATTGTAAAATCACGCGCTCTACTTCTGCCGCACTGGTTCCCATCGTCGGGATTGGCAGAGCTTGTAGCTTGCGGAATTTCATCATGTCCAGACCCATGCCGACAAAGTCTGGCGGCTCATCATTCGCCAGAACGGGCGCGGCATCCATCTTGGCGACACCTTTCATTCCCAGCGTGCCCAGCTTTTGGATCAGTTGTGTGTTCTCTTCCTGGAGCGCGCCGACTTGGCCTTGCAGATACTCCACCTGACCTTCGAGCAGCGTCACCTGTTTGCGCAGATCTTCTGGCTCTGGTCCGTCTGGCGCTTTGCTGGCAGGTCTTTGAGAAATCCACCAGCCCATGCCCAATCCACCCAGGAGCAGGATGAGTAGCAGTGTGGCGGGGGAAATTTTCAGCATGGAGCGCGCAGGATAAAGAGCTTCACGCGGTAAGGAAGCGGTAGATCGTCTTGCTCCTCAGTGTCTCACCTGGCCGCAGGATCGTGTTCGGAAAACTGGGCTGATTTGGCGAGTCGGGAAAGTGCTGCGTCTCCAGACAGAAACCATGGCGGAACGGGTAGGGCTGCCCCGATTTGCCGCAGTGCTCACCGGTGAGGAAGTTGCCGGTATAAAACTGCACGCCCGGCTCCGTGGTCAGCACTTCCATGACTCGACCACTCACTGGCTCATGCACACGCGCCGCCAGCGCGAGATCGCCATCAGCATGATCCAGCACAAAGTTGTGATCATAACCGCGAGCGAAGCGAAGCTGCTCGTCATCAGATTCGATGCGTTCACCGATCACGCGCGGTGCTGTGAAGTCGAGCGGTGTTCCCGCCACTGCGCGCAGCTCACCTGTCGGAATCAAACCCACATTCACAGGCGTAAAACGCGCCGCATGGAGAGTCAGCTCATGATCCAAAATGTCGCCGCAGCCTTCACCCTTCAGATTGAAATAAGCGTGCTGAGTCAGATTCACTGGCGTGGCTTTGTCCGTGCGCACCTCATACTCGATCTGCCATTCGTCACTGTCCGTCAGCCAGTAGGTGATGCTCATCTCCAGATTGCCAGGGTAGCCTTCATCACCATTTGGGCCGGTGTGATGAAAGCGCACGCCCTGCGCCTCCGCACGGCTCAGGCCTTCTGCCTTCCACACGACTTTGTCCAGGCCCTTGACCCCACCATGCAGAGCGCACGGGATGCCCGCCGGCTCGTTGTTCGTGGCGAGTGTGTACTCATTGCCATCCAGTGTGAATCTTCCCTGCGCGATCCGATTCGCATACCGCCCCGCCACCGTGCCGTGAAAGGAAGCGTCCCGCAGATGAGCCTCCAAAGAGCCATGACCCAGCACCACATCTGCCAGCGTACTCGCCCGGTCAGGCACCTCCAGACTCAGCACGACCGCCCCGTAAGTCATCACCCGCATCCTCAGACCACGGTGATTCGTGAGGGTAAAAACATCGACAGCCGTGCCATCAGGCATCGAGCCAAAAGATTCAGGTTGGGGGACGATCATGCTGAGCATTCGATGGCGATGCGTGAACTCGATGCAAGCTCATCTCTGACCATAAAAAACCCACCCAGAACAGGATTCTGGGTGGGCTGAACGGAAAGAGCCGATCAACTCTATTGTTTGGTCACGAAAGTTCCAGCCGTTGGGTAATCATATGAAGCCATGTTAAAGCTAAATCCTTTTGACTGATTGTAGATGATTGTGCCACCCGTCAGTGTTTGCGGACTCAGATAATCGAAATTCAACTTCACATTTTGAAGGTCTCCGATGGTGCTGATTTCATACAAAAGTTCAACAGGTCGGGCATCGATGGCCAGGGGGAGGATGCGGTTGCCAATAGTTAGAGTCTTGAGATCTGCGGAAACCGTGAATGTTACAATGGCGTTGTCCAAAGGTGCCCGAGACGGCACTCCAAGTATGCTCAGTTGACGAACTCTCGTGGAGTAGGTGCCTGCGATACCGGCATTCAAAGTTATAATTGGATCGGTGACCACTGGGCCATTGAAGGCAAAGGCGCTGGTCGTTGTGGTCTCTGTTTTGATATTCAGTGGCGGGATGCTGAAAAAGCCATGTGCGAATGGAGCGGTGTTTCCTGCTGGTGGTTGAAGCATCACCCCAGCGAAGGTGAGTGTTCTTAAAACCGTGACATTAGGTTTGCCAACGATCGTGGAAGGAACGCTGTCGCTGATCTTGAGCGTGCCGGTGAGGAGGCCCGTCGTTGGTGCCACGCTAAGGGTGAAGTAAGTCGGCCAAACTTTGTCCGTGAGTGAGGGTGCGGCTCCTAATGCACCCGCAGCACCACGGAAGGTATTCAGCTTGGTCAAGCCCAGCTTGGTGGGGATACGTGCGGCATGGGCTGCGGAATTGAAATCACCTGTGAGTATGAAATCAAAGACTTTGTCGATACCCATGCCGAGGAAGCTGCCGAGCGTCTGTCCGGCAGGCACGGTGGGGACGGTCTTCCATGGCTCCATGCTGACGCGCAGGCCGACATTGGGGATGCCGTTGCGGTAGCTGACATCGGTGGTCTTGGCTGCCTTTGCCCATTGGAGATCGCTGCCATTGACGGCTGGCACAATATGGAAACCCGAGTCAGGGCGCGCGGTGAGATTCAGCTTACCCGCGAGATAGCTGGCGGCGCGCAGATTAGGATTTAAAAACAGGAGGTAATTGCGGTCTGGGCCAGGAATCAAGGAGGCGGTTAAAGTCGTGCCATCACCCGCTTTGCCTGTGAAAGTCATAAGTCCGGCTGTGCTCACTGTGACGGCGGCATAGCCTGAACCACCAGGAGTACCCGTAGCAGCAGCGGCAGCCAGGGGCATCGCCAAAGTGTATTTGCCAGCGAAGTCGGCGGTGGTTTTCACTGGTAAGACGAGGTTGCGGAAGCCCGTGGTGGAGACGGCATTGACGGTGACACCAGGGGCCGAGAAGACGCCTGTGTTACCTGAAAGCACCACGGAGAGAACCTTCGTGGCGTTCACTAGACTCATTGTCAGAGTGAGATTGGTCACGCCGACGCCTGTGCGTTTGATCAAGAGTCCGCCGACGACTACTGCCGTATCATTCAAGGTGGTGTAGGTGAACTTAGCGACTGGTAGCGGATAGGTCTTCGATTCCGCTGTGACTAGGCTGCCCGTGATGC
>JBEBGU010000924.1:0-1976 GCA_040081325.1 Prosthecobacter sp. | reverse complement strand
TCGAACGCTTGGCGGATAGCACCCTGAAAGTGGACTGGGAAAGTAGTGTCCGATACAGTGAATTAGACTGGAAAGAGTTTCTTTCTACGCGCCCTGATCACCCAACACTTTTTCGAGTCATCGCCTCCAAGCCGATAGGTTCTGTGGATGCAGCTTCTGCTAGTGGTGTCGGGCAGGAAGTCCTCGAACTCAAGCACCCGGCCGAACAGGGCACAGTGTATGCCCACTTTAATCGGGATGATCCCCAGTTTCGACCATTACTAGATCAATTGCAGTCAGGAAACTGGACCAACGTTCCACTGACGCTCCGTCTCTGTTATCCCGGTCCCACGTCCAACGCCAGGGCCGTGCGTATCGCAGGTGTCGAGGGTAAGGGCTGGCTGATACTTCACCACAAGAGGAGCTAAATTCGTGAGCAAGACCAAAAAAAACATTTCAAAGAAGGTGAAGGCTGCCAAGCCTGCCGCCAAAACCGCCAAGAAACCTCTTGCCGTCAAAAATCCCGTTGTTACGAAGAAGCCAGCGCCAAAACCAGCCAAACCATCTTCAAAAAAAGCGATTCCAAAATCTGTGCCGAAGAAGTCTCCTACCAAAGTTAAGCTGCCCGTAAAGAAGACACCTTCTGCCATAAAAAAGCCCGCGCCTGCCCCAGTCAAGAAAGCTGCACCAGCCCCAATTCAGAAGCCCGAACCTACCAAGGCTAAGGCACTGACCAAAGCCTCTGGGCCAGCCAAAAAGAAATCAGCGGCTAAATCGGTGACTCCATCGGAGCCTAAAATCAGTACGGCTCTCGTGGTGTCATCCACAGGAATGCCCAGGATTGCCAGCCTGCCTTCAGCCCCGCCGCCCGCTCCTAAAACCACAGTTAAAAAAGCCTTCTCGTTGCCATCGATTTCCTCTGAACCCATTGCTGCTGCTATAGCGCCAGTGCTGTCTTCGGAGAAGCCTGTCGCCTCTAAGTCGGGTGCGCTTTTTTACGACTCGCACATGCACACGCCACTGTGCAAGCACGCCTGGGGTGAGCCTGAAGAGTATGCTGCTCAGGCTGTGAAAGCTGGACTTAAAGGGATTATTTTCACCTGCCACTGCCCGATGCCAGATGGATTTTGGCCCAGCGTCCGCATGTCCGAGAGTGAGATGGATGTTTATTTGGACCTCGTTCAGCGCACGGCGAATGCCTTCAAGGGCAAGCTTGATGTCTGCCTTGGTTTGGAGAGTGAATACTTCCCCGGTTACGAAAAGTGGCTCGAGACCATGCATCAGCGTGCCAGTTTCGATTATATCCTCGGTGCCGTGCATTGGCAGTCCAAAGAGTATCTCAATAAGTTCGAAGTGGGCACCATCGAAAACTTCCGCCGCAGCTATTTCGAGAACCTAGCGCTGAGTGCAGAAACGGGTCTCTATGACTGTCTCGCGCATCCTGATTTGGTGAAAAACTACCACCCAGATAGCTGGTGTTTCGCCATCATCAAAAACACCGTCACGAGTGTTCTTGATCGCATCGCTAAGACCGGAGTTGCCATGGAGTTAAACACTTCAGGCCTCAATAAGAGCTATTCAGAGATGAATCCTGGTAACGAGATGCTCCGCATGATGGCTGAGCGGAATATCCCCATAGTCATCGGTAGTGACTCCCACCGCGCTCCCCGCGTCGGTGAGCATTTCATCACCGCTTTAAACAACCTCGCGGAAGCAGGCTTCGAGCACGTTAGCTATTTCAAGAAGCGCCAACGCATCGATCTGAAGATCAGTGACGTCATCTCCAGCATTAAACGGGCAACTGACGCGAACGCCTAGTTTTACTTCGCTAGGTGATCCACGATGATCTGGGACCATGTCTCCAGCTCACCGTGCATCGCCTTCAGTTCGTCCAATGTGAAGAACCGTAGATCCTGGATAGCATCTTCATTGGAGCGCACCTCATTGCTGCTCAGTTCAAAGCGGTGAACCACGCCGAGATGCACGCTGCCGACTTC
>JBEBGU010000163.1:0-7643 GCA_040081325.1 Prosthecobacter sp. | reverse complement strand
TGCTGGCAGCGCGGGGAGTTTCCAGCAGACGGATCTCTCGTCTGGAACGGGCAGACCTTCACCAGTGCGATCTTTTGTATCGGCTGGGAAGCCGCTCGGCATCCTTGGTTTGACTGGGTGCCCTTTCGTTCAGCGCGCGGCACGGTGCTGCAAGTCACAGCCGATACTGAGGGCGAGACCCGCATCATCAACAACGGCTCATGGCTGCTCCCGCGCGGCGATGGCACGCTGCGTGTCGGACCCACCTATGATTTTGATTTTGATCAGCCAAATACACCCGCGCAAGAAGCCGTCGCGGGTCTGGAAACTAAAGTGCAATCACTGCTGCTGAGCCCCTATCAGATCACCGGCTCCCAGACCGGCGTGCGACCGATCATCCAGCATCATCAGGCGCTCATCGGCCGTCATCCCGCACGACCTCAGATCGCCTTCCTGAACGGCCTCGGCTCCAAGGGCGTGCTGCGTGCGCCATGGCTGGCTCGACAACTCATGGAGCATTTACTGGATGGCAAACCCATCGAACCTGAGCTGGATCTGGCGGGGAATCTTTAGTTCAATGCCAAATATGCCCGGCTGTATTCTTCATGTCAGCGGCGAAGACTTCCAAGTGGATGCCTTTCTCGCCAACAGCAATCTTCGACCTTATCGCGTCCACCATCGGGGCGAAATCGGCCATCGTTCTTGCCCATTGATCGACAGCGGACTGAGTCTTGATGTCAGCTCCGCAGACGGGAACAGCATCAAGGTGCAGATCGTCGATGCGATCGCCTTTCTCTCCACATATGCAGCAGAGTTGGAGCGTCTGCACGACTTCCCAGGAGTGACGTCTATGCTGCTCGATTTTGGATACTACCGCCGCGATGTTGCAGCACAGATTGAGTATCTGCCGCCGGAGTTGCTCCTGCGCGCGGGCACACTTGGCATCGGCATTAAACTCTCGCTCTATGCGGTGTCTGACTTGTAATGCCAGCACGTCCATGATTTCACCCCACCACCAGCTCCACCGGGCAGTGATCTGAGCCATGTATGTCATCACGGATCGTGCAGCTTTTCAAAGCAGGGCGCAGGGCGCTGGAGGCCAGCCAGTAATCTAGCCGCCATCCAATGTTCTTCGTGCGTGCATCCGGAGTGCGCTGTGTCCACCAGGTGTAGTGATGCGGAGTCGGATCGAACTCGCGGAAGACATCCAGGAAGCCCGCCTCCAGATGCTGCGTGAAGCTGGCACGTTCCTCATCACTGAAGCCGGGGTTCATGCGGTTCGATTTCGGATTCGCCAGATCGATCTCCTGATGCGCGACATTCAAATCACCGCAAACAAGCACCGGCTTCTTCCTCTCCAGGTTCTTGATGAAGAGGCGGAAAACTTCGTCCCACTGCAAGCGATAGGACAGCCGGGCCAGCTCCGCCTTTGAGTTCGGTGTGTAAACGGTGACGACATAGAAGTCGGCAAACTCCGTGGTGATCACGCGACCTTCACGGTCATGATCATCGTGGCCCATGCCGATCTCGTGACTCTTCCACGGCACCCGGCTGAGGATGCAGGTGCCCGAGTAACCTTTCTTCTCCGCACTGTTCCAGACTGCCTGATAACCGCCGAAGAAAGACAGGTCCACTTGCTCCTGCATGGCCTTCGTTTCCTGGAGGCAGACGACATCGGCATCGCAGCCGAGCAGGTACTCGCGTAGGCCTTTGTTTAGCGAGGCACGGATGCCGTTGACGTTCCAGGTGGAGAGTTTCATGGGCGGGCATCCAAGCGCGGCGGCATCCGATGTCGAGTTCAGTTTCCAAAGGCCCGTGCGCCGTCACGCACATAGTTCTCCTCCACACGAACACGGCGGCGGGCGATCTCGTCTTCCTCATAAAGTGCCACGCCGATCACGCCGACATTGCGCGCGCCTTTGGCGCCAAAAGCCGTGGCTGCGCGTGAGTCAGCCACGCTGCTGAACTGGAACGCTCGCAGCACGCCGCCGACTCTCATTCCAGGGATGGAGATGCTCGACTTCTCTGCGATGATGTAGCCGCTGCCACTGGCCGAGGCTGCACGTCCTGTCAGCACATCTAGGCCATCGACAGAAGTCACGATTTCGAGGCGGTGACGAGTGAGGTTTGTCAGGATGATCTGGTACTCCAAACTTGGTCTGCCAATCACGATGATGCGCCCTTCGGCATTGTAGTGACGCACGCCTGATTCCCATCGGTTTAGCGGCCTCACCATCACCCGCAGTTTCCCCGGCACGAGATCAAAGCTGCCTCCGTGTTTGAAGCTCGCTCCATGCAGACGCGCCATGAGCTTCGCGCCTTCTTCATCGTTATAATGGAAGCTCGCCGTGGCATCCGGCACGCTGCTGTTCCGGCGGTAGAAATGCGTGTGGGTGGTGTCTTGGTGAATCTGATGTCCGAGCTGTGTACCCAGGCCGGGGCGCTCTTTTAGCGCGATCTCGCGTGTCCTGGATTCAGTTGCCGACATAGGCGAAGCGAGGCTTGAGCGTGTAGCCATTGTGGCTCCCGCTGGCGGTGGCGCATAGTCGGCAGCGCTGGGCATCATGCACTGAGTGAGCAGCATTGAGGTGAGGAGCGCGAGCAGCGCGTGAGTGGCTTTCATGCGCGTATCTTGTCGGGATGTCTCATGGATTGTCCATCTCATTCTCCTCACCCGAAGGGGGCACAGAAAACGCGCAGTCTCTGACAAGGGGCGTGGATCAAGCCGGGGCATTCGGTGCTTTTGTTCTCGCATGGACAATCATCCACACTCCCACAACCGGTGGTTACGCAGTTTCGGCCTCAGTGCCTGCGCAGCCGTGTCTCTCATCAACGCTGCTCAGGCTGGCACGCCAGTCATGTCTGCGAAAGCTCCAACCACTCCCGTCGAGGCGATCAGTTGGAAGGATCACACCATCGCCCCGGTGACGAATCCGATCTTCTTTGAAGATGCCGTGATCCGCTCAGAGATCCGACCGATCTTTGCTCATCACACCATTGATGACGGCTTCCTCGGTGGCGGCACGGCCCAGCTTTATGCGCTGCAAATCCGCTATGCTCTGACCGACCGACTCGCGCTCATCGCCAATCAGGACGGCTATTTAAAAGTTAACAACAACACCATCGGCAATCCAGAGGGCTGGATGGATCTCGCGCTCGGTTTCAAATATGCGGCGATCGATGATGAAGCCAATCACTTCATCCTCACACCAGGCCTGACCTTTCACATTCCTTCCGGCGAGCGTGACGTGTTTCAGGGTCGTGGGGGTGGCGAGTTCAATCCCTTCGTCTCGTTCCAAAAAGGCTACGGAGATTTCCATGTCTCCGGCAATCTGGGCGTGCGCATTCCAGTGACTCAAGATGAGCAAAACACAGTCGCTCATTATAGCTTGATGCTGGATTACTACACCTGCCGCTACTTCATCCCATTCATCTCGGCGAACTTCTTCACCAATTTGAGCGATGGCACGAATTTCCCAGGTCTGCGTGGCAATGGCTACGATGTGATCAACTTCGGTGGCAGCAATGCTAGCGGCACCACGCAGGGCATGGTCGGCATTGGTTTCCGTAGCCGACTCCTCGATAACGTGGACTTTGGTATCGCCTATGAAGTGGCCGCTGTGCGCCCCTATGGCCTGACGAATAATCGTGTGACGATGGACATGTGTATTCGCTTCTAATTTCCGGATGCCGTTCGCTTCGGTTTCTGGTTTGTTGACAAGCCGCATGGGGGTTCCGCCTCCGTGCGGTTTTGCTTTGTGGGTAGATGCAGGTCAAAGCACGCCTTGCCAGTTGGTGGCATCGCGGCTTCTATCGCAGCCTATGAAAAGCATGACTGGATTTGGCCGTGGTGAAGCGCGGCAGGGTGGCACGACTTGGGTGGTGGAGTGCAGCAGTGTGAACCGCAAGCAGCTTGAGGTGGCCGTGAGCCTGCCACGCGATCTAAGCGACTTGGAAATCCAGGTGCGCAATCAAGTGTCTGCCCTGTGCTCGCGTGGTCGTGTGAATGTCCAGGTGCGCTCCGACCAGGCGATGGCGGAGGACACGATGCCGCAACTCGATGAGGCAGTGGCCGCGAAATATGTACAGCAATTGCGTGAGATGGCGGGGCGTCTCGGCATCTCCCCCGAGCTATCTTTGAGCGAAGTCGTGCGTCTGCCCGGCGTGCTCGTCAGCAAGACTGCGGAGACCGTGGCTGAGGACATCTGGCCTGTGCTGCAAACTGCCCTGGCTGCGGCTTTGCAGCAGTTTGTCGCCATGCGCAGCACGGAGGGAAGCCATCTGCGTGAAGAGATGGAAGCGCGCCTCAATACCATCGAGTCACTCGCCACGCAGATCGCTGAAAAAGCCCCCGCTGTGCCGGAGCACCAGCGGACTGTTTTGCGCCAACGCTTAGAGCAAGCCGGTCTGCCTTTACCTCTCGATGATGAACGCCTGCTTAAAGAGATCGCCCTGTTTGCTGACCGCACGGACATCTCCGAAGAGCTGTCACGCGCAGCCAGTCACTTGAAGCAATTCCGCACTTATCTGGCAAGCGATGAACCCGTGGGTCGCAGTCTGGACTTCCTCGTGCAGGAGTTCTTCCGCGAGTTCAATACGATGGGATCGAAGTGCAACAATGCCGAGATCGCACACCACGTCGTCAGTGCGAAGACGGAACTGGAGAAGATCCGTGAGCAGATCCAGAACGTGGAGTGATCCTGCGCAGCGCGGGCAGTGCAAAAGCCAACGCCACGAGCATCAATGAGGCACTCCAAAAGAACGGTGCGCCGGGCAGCACGATGGGGGCTTTTTCACTCACAAAGAAACTGAATAAGTGGGTGCAAACGATCGGCCCGATGATGCCCGTCAGACTGGAAAGACTGGTCAGTGAGCCTTGCAGCGCGCCCTGCTCATCCGCAGGTACGGCCTGTGACATCAGTGCTTGTACAGCCGGTGTGACGAGTCCGCTGAGGCTGCCAAACACAATGCAAACGTAGATCATCCACGGCTGAGATGCCAGACCGTAAGCGGCGTAAAAGAAGGTGGCCATGATCAGCCCATAGCGCACCGTTTTAGCCTCCCCAAAAGCGCCGACGACACGCTTCGTGAGCCCGCCCTGCACGCCACCCGCCATGACACCGACCGCAGCCAGCGAGAGACCCGTCGCCAACGTGTCCCAGCCAAAGCGGTAGCTGGTATAGAGCACCCAGATGCTAGGGTACACCTGATGCGCCAGCAGAGCGATGAAGTAAGCGGCGATCAAGCCGAGCAGCGTCGGGAACCTCCTCAATGCCAGCAGTGAGCCGATTGGATTACTGCGTGCCCAACTGAAGTCACGGCGATTTTCCGGCGCGAGAGATTCAGGCAGCACGAACACGCCATAGACCCAGTTCAGCAGAGTCAGTCCACCTGCGGCGAAGAACGGCACCTTCATGCCATACTGCCCCAGCAGTCCGCCCAGCACCGGCCCGATCACAAAACCCAGACCAAAGGCCGCTCCGATCATCCCAAAATTCGCCGCACGCTTCTCCGGCGGGCTGATGTCTGCGATGTAGGCACTGGCTGCGGCAAAATTGGCACCCGTGAGTCCAGCGATCACGCGCCCCAGAGCAAACCAGGCTAAATTTGGCGCAAAGGCGATCACGAAGTAATCCAACGCTGATCCCAGCAATGAAATGAGAATCACGGGTCTGCGCCCAAACCGATCCGACAGGCTACCGATCAGTGGCGCAAAGAGAAACTGCATCAGCGCATACAGTGCGTAAAGCAGGCCGTAGGTGCTGGAAGCCGCAGCCACATTGCCGCCCTCATACTGCTCGATGAGCTTCGGCAAGATCGGCACGATCAGGCCGATGCCCAGAATATCGAGCGTGAGCGTGATGAAGATGAAACTTAAAGCCGGTTTGCGTGCAGACATGGGCGCTGCCAGTAGCGGTAAACGCAGCGACTCGCAAACGACTGTGTTGCCAGACAGCGTGCATGGTCCCAAAGTGGCGACGTAACATTTCCTTCTCACACTCCATGGTCAAAAAACTCCTCCACACCCGCTATCGCGTGAACGATCTCGTGAAAACCGTCGCCTTTTATAAAGAGGTACTCGGGCTTGAAGAGGTGAAGCGCCACAAGTCGCCACGCGGTTCTGAACTGGTCTTCTTCAAGACACCAAACAGCGACGAACTGATCGAGATTTGCAGCTTCCCCGCCAGTGGCGCTGTGGTCCTCGGGCCTGATGTGACGCACCTCGCTTTTGAGGTCGAGGATTTAGAAAAATTCGCCCTTCATGCCGCCGCTTGTGGCTACCCCCTCTCGGATGGTCCGACCGAAAGTTCCAGCGGCACCTTCGCCTTCATTGACGCGCCTGAGGGTTATGAGATAGAACTGATCCAATATCGGAAATAGCGAGAGATGCAGCGGGTAGCACGTTGAGTACAACACACACACATCATGGACTTTGACTGGCTCGGCGTAACTTTTGATCTCACCAAACTGACTCCCAAGGATATTGAGGAGTCGTTTGAAGATCCCTTTTCGCTGAAGCTCCTGCCCGGCGATAACGAAAACACGTCTGAGGCCCGCTACTACAACCTCGGCAAGTCGCTGGGTGGCCGCGCGGTTTTCAGCGTCTTTTGGACGGATGGCAAACGCTACCGCGTCATCTTCGCCCGAGACATGACCAATGGTGAGTTTGATTTTTTTGAGAGGAAGAGAGCCGAGGATGTATGACCCATCATGAGCACTGAACCACGCCGCAGAGAAACCACCATCACCACCCGCCCGATCCCGATGGATGGGGATCTAGGCTTAGTGCGTGCGTGGAGAGATGTACCCGTCTTTGATTCAGAAGAGGCTGAAGGCAAATACTGGGCGCAGCATCAGCTCGAATCACGCCTGATGCAGATGTCCATCCACCGCACCGATGTGCGTGAATCCACGACCATCACACTGCGCTTCGATCCTCGGATGCTCAGCCGAATCAAGCGCATCGCCCGCCGCCGCTACCTGAACTACCAGAGCATGATCAAGCAATGGCTCAGCGAGCGCATGGAGGAGGAGATGAAGGAGGGATGAACGCGGAAGGTTCTCGGTTCACTGTTCTCGGTTCACGGTTGATTAAATCCAGCGCGCTTTGGTGGTTCGGCGTCCTCGTTTGGGGCGCTGTACTTTGGACTCTCTCAGCGAACAGCACGCTGCCAAGCGGCCCCTCATTCCCGCTGAAGGACAAGCTGCTGCACTGCACTTACTTTTGCGGTGGTGCCTTCTGCCTCCTACTCGCCCTGCATGGCAAAAGATCGTCTCTGCCGAGCTGGCGCACGCTGGTCATTCCTGCGTTCTTGTTTACCGCCATCATCGGCGCACTGGATGAGTTTCATCAGACCTTCACCCCCGGCCGCAGCGGCAATGACCCGTGGGACTGGCTGGCCGATGTGACCGGCGGAGTGCTCGCCGCGTGGATTGTCTGGAAGCTGCTCCTCAAGCTGCGCCAAACTGGCCCCACAGAAGCTTGATCACCATCGCGAACACGACCGCAATGAAGATGATGCGGATGAACGGCGCGCCGTGTCGGATTGCCATCGAAGCTCCCAGCCTCCCCCCGATGAGCTGCCCGGCGATCATCGCAAACGCGATGGGATAATGCACGCGGTCTGAAATCACGAATACGAGCAGCGAAGCCATGTTGCTCG
>JBEBGU010000162.1:0-7659 GCA_040081325.1 Prosthecobacter sp. | reverse complement strand
TTATTAACTTATACAGATTATCAAATAAGTTATGAACGAAACTGGAACCGACATTCAGAGGCAGGCACTCGATACCTGGCAGGTTATGCGTAACCGCTTTGGCCTTATTCTTCTGTCCTTCCTACTGGTCTTCGCCACCGCAGCGATCATCACCTACATCATGCCGAGAAAATATCGCGGCAGAGTGGAAATGAAAATCGAGCGAATGACTGAAAAAGTGAACGTCTTCCGCAGAGGCGTGGATGACATGATGGCACCGAGTGATGTGGTTATCAAAAATGAGTTCGAAAGCATCACCAAACCCGAGACACTTTACCCGGTAGTGGACAAACTGGATCTTCAAAAGCGCTGGTTAATGCCGACGAGGCAAGCAGCTCTTGCAAAACTCCGAAACAATCTCGATACGCAGTCCAGTGTTCGTTCCGACTTCGTTATCATCGAGTTTTTCGATCAAGATCCTGCCGTTGCGGCCGAAATCGCAAACGCCGTGTGTAACAGTTACATGATGCAGAGAATCGAAGTGGATTCGCGGCAAAAGAGGGAGTCTCTCGCGGTCATGGAAAAACAAATCGCCGAGCAGGAACAGTTGAGGGACCAAGCCAGATTCAAGATGCAAGAAGCCAAAAAGAAGGCTGGCATTATAGGTGACTGGATGTCTTCAGGCGGCCCGTCGACGACACCTGGAAATACCCCAGTCAATGGTGATGACTCCATGATTCTATCCCGCGAGCAAGCACTTTTAAAAGCCGACATTGAAGTACAAACTCTCACCGCAGAAAGAGACCAATTGATCAAACTCAATGGTGATGAACTCGTCGCCCGAGCTTCGGGATTAAAATTAGACAATCAAAACGTCGCGGGCATGACCCTTGATTTACAGAAACTCCAAGTCACCAGAGAGGGACTCGTGAGTTCTGGTCGTGGTCGCAAACATCCTGAAGTCCTAGGCGTCGATAAGCAAATCTCAACTTACAAAGAACTAATTCTCGCAGCTGCAAAGGCACACATTCAAGGATTACAAGACCGACTCGAAGCGGCAGAGAAGAGCAAGCTCTCCATGGATAAGTCCGTTGATGGGGCCAAGAAAGAAAGCCTCGACCAGCAGTCATCTTATAATGACTACAAAACAGCAAAAGACGACCTGACTTATATCGAGGCTCTTTATGTGAAGTTTAAGGAAAGCTATTCCGAAACCAAAGCAGGACTAGAACTGGTAAAATCACCAGCCACAATCTACGCCAAAGCGGAACCAGAAGGCCGGCCAGCAAAGCCTAACGTTGCTATCAATTTAGCACTGGGCGGCATCCTTGGAATAATGTTCGGACTGGGCTTGGCCTTCTTCTTGGAGTATATGGACACAACTGTGAAAAGTCTGGACGATGTAGAGAAATTCCTCGGTGTGCCGGTGCTCGCAGTCATCCCAAAAGATGTGGGAGTATTGCATCGAACCAGTGGATTTAATCCTGACGCTGAAGCTTACCGTATTCTGCGAACCAATATCGAATTCAATCGGCGCAATCCCGACGCGAACTGTATCACCGTCACGAGTGGTGGCGCGGGCGAGGGAAAATCGACGACGCTTTGCAACTTAGCCACGGTTTGCGCGCAGGGAGGTTACAGTGTTCTCCTGATTGATGCTGATTTGCGGCGGCCCAGCATGCACACCTTGTTTGACGTCAGCAATACGACCGGCCTGACCAATTATTTGACCACGAACGTGCGGCTCGAAGACGTGGTAGTTCGCACCTCGGTGGAAAATCTTTACTTCTTACCGAGTGGCATGTTACCAGCGGACAGCGCTGGGATCTTAAATTCTCAACGCATGAGCGAATTGATCGCTGACGTGAAGAGTCGTTTCGATCTCGTTTTGATTGATTCCCCGCCGATTCTTGGAGTCAGCGATGCTTCTGTGCTCGCCAACGAAGCCGATCTTACCATGATTGTCGTTCAGCATCGGAAGCTTCCTCGGCACATGCTCATGAGAGTGAAACAGACGGTGGAGAATGTAGGTGGTAAGGTACTCGGCGTTGTCCTGAACAATGTGGATGTCCGCAGCGATTCACAGTACCAATATTACACCAGCTACTACACTTACTATTCGCCTAACAATCAGCCCGCAGCATCTACAGGAAGTCAGCCAGTGAAGAGAAGAAAACAAAAAGGATCGGAGACGGCTTCTGCTGCGCCGAGAGCACCCAACCACCCTCAAGGAGATCTTTTCTAACATCAATAACACGATCATCACGCCATGAAAAACCTACTGCTCGTCATCGCCTTTTTCGGTCTGAACATTGCATCCTCATTTGCCCAAAGTGGTGAGTTGCCTTTGCGCTCAGGTGATCGCATCACCATTTCAATTGGTGCCATTCCGGACAATGAGGTCGCCCAAATTCGTGCCGTCTATACGATTAGTGACGGCGGCACCATCAATCTGCTTCACATAGGTGAAGTCCGCGCGGTTGGGCAAAAGCCATCCAACCTTCAGAAGGTTATTGAGCAAACTTACATTGAACGCGAAATCTACACACGCCCGAACGTGCTCGTTTCCATTGATGGCGGCGGCGGCAGTGACGGACCTATGAGGACAGTGATGGTTACAGGCGTAACCAAACCGGGCGCCGTGCCATTCAAGCAAGACATGACACTTTCTCGTGCCATCATGACAGCCGGTGGTCCCACCCCCTTTGGCAGCATGAAAAAAGTGAAACTCGTTCGTGCTGGCCGCCCGGCCACCATCCACAATCTTTCTACTGGAACCGGAAATCCTAGTGTGGATGTTCAGGTTCAGCCAGACGATCAGATCATCGTCCCAGAGTAGATGAAGTCATTGGTAGATTTGCTCATCTTGGGTCTTCGATCATGTCCCGACGTCATGCCGCCAAGCCCGATTTCACTGAGATTCGCACTATTTATGCCGAACTCGAAAATCGACCGCTAGCGAGACAATGCCAACTCAGCGGTCAGTGTTGCCATTTCCGCCTCACGGGTAAGACACCCCAACTAACATTGGGGGAGGCACGCTTCGCTGCTCACGGGGTTCGGGCCAGTGGCAAAAAGGAACTCAAACCTCATCCCGATGGAGCTTGTCCTTTGCTTGGCAAAAAGGGCCGATGCACCATTTATGAGCATCGCCCCTTTGGCTGCCGCACTCATTTTTGCCAAGCTGCAGGCGGCATGTACCCACGACATCACGTCGCCGATTTGATTCAGCGACTAGAGTCATTAGACGAAAGCCTTGGCGGCGAAGGTTCCCGCCCATTGGAGGCCGCCGTCGCAGATGCATTATGCTCGCTCTAAGCGTGACTAAGTGTCTGCTAAAAACAGCCACCGAATCTACAGCTTCGGTTTTGTGATCATATCAAAGCTGTCACTGCGGAAGGGTGTCACAGGCAGGCCATCTTTACTGAAAAGATTGCAGATAGGATTGTCAGACCAAGCGTAGCGCACAGCCACTGGCTTGGCGATCCCATTAGCACTGACTTCGATCTTATCGTTGCCGATGACTTTGCCGGTTGCCCAGACCCATTTCTTGTCTTCGCCACAGACAGCGAAACCTTTGACATCGCTCACATCCACTGTGCGCAGGCTGCCGTCAAAAGTGTCGAGAGTGACCACCACTTTGGCACCGCTGATTTCGATACTCTTGTACTCAGGACTGCGAAACGGGAGCTTGAAACCATAGTCCTTCACTAGAGCGAGGCGGGCGAGGCGCTCAGCCACGTCGCGCTTGTTTTTGGGGTGAATATCATTCGCCTCACCAAGGTCGATAATGACCGCTTGCCCGCCATTTGTGATAGCGCTTTGTGTCTTCGTTTGGCTTTCGCGCAGCTCAGCCCATGAGCTGTCACCGGGTTCGGGTTTCTCCGCCATGAAGTCGGCGAGTTGCACCCAGTAGAAAGAAAAGTCGCCCTGCTTCCATTCATCGCGCCAATGCGTGATCATTAAAGGGAAGAGACTGGCATATTCAAAAGCACGTCCCGCATTGCTTTCACCCTGATACCAGATCGCCCCTTTAATTCCGTAACCAATGGTAGGGAGAAGCACTCCATTATAGATATTGCCCGGACGGGCATTGCCACGCAGCCAGCCATCAGGCCCTTGAGGCCCACGAACTGTGAATGGCTTGCCCGCTGCTTTGGCTTCGTCAGCCTGCAGTTTCCATTTGGCACTATCAGCTTCAAACTTTGCCTTGGCTTCGGGGGATTGAAGTAAGGCTTCGTTTTTCGAGGTAGCAGTCATGAGAGTTTTGAAACGCGGGTCTTTTTCCAAGACATCGCGTCTCACCCAGGCCTCGGCCGCACTGCCACCCCAGGCGTTGTTGATCAGACCTACTGGCACGTCGAGCATCTGATGCAGCACGCGACCATAAAAGTAACCCACGGCGCTGAATCCTGCGACCGTCTGGGGTGAGCACTCAGCCCACGCGCCTTTGAAGTCCTGCTGAGCTTCTTGTGTGCCGACCTGCGGCACGGAGATAAGACGAATGTTTGGATACTTGGCCGTAGCGATCTCAAGATCAGCATCCCAGGAGCTTTGCACGCTCCACTGCATGTTCGACTGCCCAGAGCAGATCCACACTTCACCTACAAGCACGTTTTTAAGCTCCTTGGTGCTTGTGCCTTTGATGCTGATAATCGCTGGCTTTGGATTGGCTGGCATAGCATCAAGTTTGACCATCCATTTACCATCACTACCCGCCTTTGCGTCCTTAGTTTGACCGGCAAAATTGACAGTAACCCGCGTTCCTGGAGTATCCCAACCCCAGATCGGATTGGCCTGCTTTTGTTGCAGAACCATGTGATCACCGATGATGGCTGGTAGTTTGAGTTCTGCATGAGCCGTGAAGCTTAGAGCAGCGAGCAAGGTAGTGAGTGCGAGTGTGCGCATAGAATGGATTGAGAGTTCCCTATACGCCACAGTTCCTTGTTTCCATTCGCGAATGCTAATCTGATCCGCCAACCAAAGAAAAGTCACTTCAGCCTTAGCCAAAGCATCAGGTGATGTGCACGCGAGTCACAAAATGCCATTGGCAAGCGCGTCTAATTCTGCGCAAGAATAGAACCATGCGAAAACAGCCCTCCGACCATCGAGCCATGCTCGGCTCGACGATC
This sequence comes from Prosthecobacter sp., assembly GCA_040081325.1. Taxonomy (GTDB): domain Bacteria; phylum Verrucomicrobiota; class Verrucomicrobiia; order Verrucomicrobiales; family Verrucomicrobiaceae; genus Prosthecobacter. Next base: position 2,548 of record JBEBGU010000162.1, on the reverse strand, counting down.
CTTCACTTGCGGAGCCGCCATGCCACTTCGCGGACGACATTGGCGAGGGCGATCGGAGCCTCTGCATCCACACTCTGCTTGCATGTGGATCAGTTGATCGCCCAAGGCTACGTGGAAGAAACGGGGTTAGAGAAAGCCTCCGTTGGGCGCCCGCAGCGGGTACTTGGACTCAGGCACGAAGCCGGCTGGTTTGCGGGAATCGAGTTCAATGCGCAGCGGGTACAAGCAGTGTGTGTGGACTTTGCAGGCAAAAGGCAAGCTAGCGCCATTTGTGCTCTACCCGAGCAGCCAGATACTCCGACAACACTGCGAGCTTTGGCAGAGGTGATGGAAAAACTGATCGTCGAGCAAAAGACGCCGCTTTTAGGCATCGGTGTAGGCGTTCCCGGTCTAGTGGACAGAAAGCGTGGTACAGGCCGCTATTTTTCGTTCATCAAGAAGTGGAAGAATGTGCCTGTGGCAGAGCTTCTCCAGCAACATTTCAAGACCACCGTCACTCTGGAAAACAACCTTCGCGTGATTGCTTTAGCAGAACGTTGGTTCGGCGGCGGTCGTGATCTGCGCGACTATGTCATCCTCGGACCACGCAGCGGTTTTGGCTTGAGCATCATGCATGATGGTGAGCTGATGCATGGCGCGCATGAGGTGGCGGGCGAGATCGGCCTGTGGTCGTGGCCGCAGCCGGAGGGTGATCGCGCGCTGCATGACACACTTTCTGCCACGGCCATTTATCGACGCATGGCGCGTCTTTCAGATGATGCCCCGTTACCAAATGATCTGCGCGCAGCACTGGAGCAAGTGGCCGACCCTACATCTTCTGAATGGCAGAGTACCGTGCTCGATTACGCGCGGGTGATCCGCAGTGCGCAGCTCCTGGTGGACCCGGAGGTATTTTTTCTGCACGGGCCGCTGACGGTACTCGGTCCGCGTTTCTGCGCCGACATTGAGAACGCTGTGAGCACCCTGCCGCCGCAACTACCAGACATGAAGATCAGGATCGTGCCGTCATCTCTCGGCGATGATGCGGGCGCGTTGGGCGCCGCCAGTCTGGCGATGGAGGTGTGGAGCCCGGCTCCGTAGAGATCAGCGATCAGACGCGCATTCACGAACACTACGCAGCGCCTGAAGCACCCAGATCACGGGATAAAGGCGCTCGTGATACCACAGCCGAGCGAAGTACAGTCCAATGGGCGCGGTGGGAAAATGAGTGCCGCCGCGCGTGGCATCCAAAAGCCACTCAACACCCCGGAGCGCGGACGCCCTCGTCCGCTGCCCTTGCAGGGTCAAGGCATGAACGGCCACCGCAGTTTCCTCAATGGAAGAAGGCGCGCTGTGGTCGCCGCCAAAGCTGCCATCCGCTTTCTGAGCAGCGAGCAGGAAATCCGTGCCACGCTGGATGATGTCCACAGCTTGAGCGGCAAGATCACTCGTGCCGCTGAGATAGCCCACGACCATGGCGGTGCCATAGACCGGGTTCTCCTCATCTTTGGCGTGCTCATTGCCGAACCAAAGTGGAACCCACGAACCATCCGCACGCTGCGTTTTCCGCAGGTAATCCAAGGCACGCCGCGTTGCCTCCACGATGCGATTTTGAAGCCCCATCGGCTGCCAAAGCCACCACGCCAGCAAGGCGTGCGCAGTCAGCTCAGGCGAGCTGCGATCAAACGGCAAGGTGCCCCAGCCGCGACAGAAAGTGGGCATGCCGCCATCACGATTTTGCAGATCAAGCAGCCAGGTGATGCCCGCTGGAATGCAGCCCGCGACTGCCGAGTCACTCGCCAGAGATCTCAGCGCGATCAACGCCCCGGCGGTGTTCCTGATGCTGATGACACCGCCGGGCAGATCTGTCCATGCCCAGCCACCGGGCGCAGCGTTGGTGAATGGATGCACATCGTGGTATTGCTGCCTGAGCAGCCAGGCGCATGTCGCAGGCTCGATTTCGCCGAGAGCTTTCACCGAGAGTGTCGTGCCCCATGTGGCGAGATTCGTGTCGATGGGCCAGCTCCCGTCTGATCGCATCGAGCATGTGAGAAACGAGACTGCTCCAGGAATGCATGGGTGCTCTGTCTCACCGGCTGCCGCCAGGGCCATCGTCACAAAACTCGTCAGTGGTGTTGCCTCCAGATAACCGCCGCTGCTCGGTTGCAGCGTCTTCAGCATGGGTGAAATGCGAGCCCACAACACAGCCCGCAGCCAGCGCAGAGGATTCCACCACGCAGGCGGCGCATTTTTAAAGCGCGTGTAGCCGATGGCGATCAGCGCTGGCAAGGCATAGCTCACGACGGGAAGTCCAATCGCGCCGAACCAACTGCGTGGCATTGCCGCCAGTTCAAACGGCAGGGGCAGCACACGCTTCCAGGCATTCTCGCCAAGAGTGCCACCAATGGTGCAGAGCATCAGAATCGGCACGGAGAAGGTCTTGTCCTTCCCGTAGCGGGTGATCACCGCACGGGCGATGGCATCGGGATCGAGCGAGCCGACCTGCTTCACGATCCAGGCTTCGGAGGAGACGCATCGCGTCCCAATCAAGCTCAGCGCGCTCCAGCAC
>JBEBGU010000161.1:0-7660 GCA_040081325.1 Prosthecobacter sp. | reverse complement strand
ACCAGCCCCAGTGAAACCTGCCACTTTGTCAACAGAAGCGAATACCAAATTACTTGTCTCCGAGCGAATGGGCGACGTGTTTAGGAGAACCTGATTTTGATTCAGAATCTGCACGATGTAGGTTCCGGCAGGAAGCACTTGATTGAGCGTGTCCTCTCCAGAGACTCCCATACCAACGATGAGACCTTGTGTGCCACCAGGAATCGCCACCACACGCGTCAAGGTGGTCGACTTGGCGCTTCGTGTAACAGAAGCCGCAACCGTGTGATTAGTGGTCAAAGTGGCACCAGACGCCAAGCTGATCACTGAATTCCTCGTAGCTGTGAGGCGATTGATCGTGTCGGAAGTATTTACCACCAAGCCGCCGCCTGTCAGTGCCACATTTGCACCGTCAGCTAGAGTATTACCACCTACCCTGTCCAACACGACACTTCCACCCGCCACAGTCAGTGGCCCAGTAAAGATGTTGCTGCCCGTTAGCGTCATAGTGCCGTTACCGATCTTGGTCAAAGCACCACCGCCACTTAAAACACCGCCAAAGCTGGAACTGATGCCATTGCGGCCTGTGGTTAGCACCCCAGATCCCAGAGAAACACTGCCAAGGCCACCAAGCGAACCAATCATTTCTGCCCTACCATTTAAATCCAGTATAGTTCCAGAGGCTAAGCTGACGGCAGTGCGGTCAGGCAGCACCTCAACCGTAGCTCCACCTGCGATCTGAACCGAGCCAGCATTAATCGAAGTAGAACCAGTGTACGCATTTCCGCCAGATAACGCCCAGCTAGCTGAACCCGCTTTAACGACATTCCCGACACCCGTGCCGCTAGGACTACTCATCCCGATAACACCATTTAAGTTAAGGGAACCAGTATCATTGAAGGTTAGGGTTGTGTTCGACGCACCAGCCTCAAGAGCCAACCGACTATTTGCAGCAGATACAAATGCTCCCAACGTGTAGCTGGACCCATTATTGACCTGGAATAATGCCCCGTTACCATTCAGACTCACACTGGCATTTCCAGGTAGCGAGACGCCTGCATTCAGGACTGCCGCACCCGTGCCATTCACGGTCACACTCGCCGAGGGAAGTGCTGCAAAGAGAGTTCCACCATTTACCGTCACTGCCGTGGTGGCCAGTGATGCCGTCCTTAAGATGCCGTTGTTGACGCTCAACGGCCCCGTGAAGGTCTGATTCGCAGTCAGAACTTGGGTGCCTTCTCCATTCTTCACCAACCCGCCGGTACCACTGATGACTCCTCCGTAGCTAAATGCGTCGATCGGCAGAGAATTCAAAGTCAACACCCCAGCCCCCAACGAGACATTTCCGCCCGTGGTACCGCCACCTGAGAGAGCGCGCGCCGTGTTGCTGAATCCGTTCAAGTTCAGGGTGACCCCAGCCGTGTTCGCCAGTTCATAGCGTGAATTGGCGGAGAGCGCCTGTGAATTGCCCGCCTGGATGGATCCAGCCGTGATCAGGGTGCCGCCAGTGTAGGTATTCGCCACCGAGGGCGTCAGAGTCATAATACCTGCGCCTAGTTTCTGGAACGCATATCTGAGTGCGTCATTCCCAGCCGCTCCAGTGATGTTTCCTGTGAGCGTGACGGCATCACTGCGGTTCCAGCGCAGACTACCCGTATTATCTACGCCCGAGTTACCATAAAGCTCTATGTTCCCTGAAGTGTTAATGGCACCGATGGTACCGCCATTGCCAACAGTCAGACGACCATCCGCCACACTTGTACTGCCACCATAGGTATTAGCTCCGGTTAGCACCACCTCGCTAGCTCCAGCCTTGACGAGATTGACCAAATCTCCGCCATTGTTGGCGATGACAGAGGCTATAGTCATTGTGTTTGCATTGTTCCATATGTACAACGAGTCAGCGGTCCCGTTCGCCGTGCCGCCTGCGGTAAGCGTGCCGCCATTGATCGCAGTCGTTGCATTCTGGTTTCTCAGAATACCTCCATTGGCAACATTCAGTGTACCTGTAAGCGTGAAAGCCATGGCCGTCGTGGCTGTTGCGTGATTGAACTTAAGCGTACTGGCATTCCCGGATACTGCAGTAATGTCACCTGTGATATTGGCATTCGTCGCTGTCGTGGCTGAACCAGCCCATGGCCCAGCTGCGACTGTCGTATAGGAGGCACCAGCCAGCGCCGCAATCGTTCCTCCTCCCGTGGCCCAATCTGTGTTATTGACCACCGCCCAGCCACCCAGAATGCCGCCCGTAGCGGCATTAGCCGTCGAAGTGGTCACAAAGCCAGCCGCCCCGACATTAAGTACTCCTGTCGGTGACGTGCGATTGATGGTCCCGACATTGATCGAGGCTGTCGTGCCGCCGCGAGTGATCTGGCTGAAGCCTGCACCAAGGTTCAGCCCAGCCACATTCTGCGTATTTGTGACTGCACCCTGAACCAAAATCGTGGAACGATTCAGGGTCAGACTAGACGCGCTGTCGATCCGGTTACCAGCGGTGGCATAGTCGAGTGTGAGCTGGGAGCCAGTGACGCTTGTCGCACCCGTGAAGGTATTTACCGCCCCCAAGGCTACAATACCGCCGAAACCATTCACACCAGGATTGATCGTCAGTCCGGTGCCCGCTCCTGAAATAACTGAATTGACCGTCAGTGTCCTACCAGCAGCCACACTCCAAGTTCCAGCGCCTGTATTCAGCAGATTTAATGCCACCGCGCCGCCTGTGGCATTGCTGATCGTCAGGTTCTGAGTCGCTCTGGACATATCAATCCCTGATGCACCAAGATTGATGAATTGGTTCTGATTATCGCTGTTTTGGATGGTAATCGCTCCGCCTGGGTTAGTCAGAGTCAGCCCGCCAACGTTTAAGACTCCGTTGGCAAAATTGGACACACGGAAGGTCGTTGCGGCATTGATCGTGTTATTAAACAGAATCGTATCCGCTGCTGTAGGTACCTGATTTTGAGCATAACTCGTCACAGGAAACAAAGTCGGAACAGCAAGCAGAGTATTCGCCCCCGAGTTGGTCTTGATGAGCACCACGCCCTGAGACTGGAGTGGAAAGGTCAGTGTGGATACCAACATGACGACAGTGACCGGCACGCGGAGTCGGGTGCGCATCGTGTTCATCATTTGCTGCGAAAGGTCGCGCTTGGGATGGATATTTTTCATGGCGGCTAGCGGTTACTAATTGATTGCCTCTACTTTAGACACACTCGAAAGGGTGGAACCTCAAAGATTCTTTAAATTAACACAAATCACTGATCATTAACGACTTAAACAACAACTAAAGCCCTCTTCTTTGCTGAAGAAAAGAGTGAACCGATGCCTGAAAGAGGCATCGACGGACTGCACGAGCGGTGGCTGGAGGAGGTGTTTTTCACCATTTTTGATTTCTTGACAATGTAATCACAAAGTCATGTCAGACACCAAGCACAAAATATGACTCATACAGAAAATCCCATGGCCGACCCAAGAAAAAATTCCCTGAACAAAGAAGGACCAACCCAGTCACTTAACGACCGCCGGGCTTCCAATCCGCACTCGTCGGCTCCCGCACGTCCACCCAGGCGATGCCGGGACGGGTGAATCGGATCTGGCGCTGGCGAAATAATGCGCCAAGGGCCTGCTTGAAAGCCGATTTACTGGTCGCAAACGTCTCCCTAATGCGCTCAGGCGGACTGTCATCATCAAGATCGAACTGACCACCGTTGGCTTTGAGCACCTCTAGGATGCGATCAGTGAGTGAAGCAACACGCTGATAGCTTGATGCGTCGAGACTGAGATCGATCTTTCCATCAGCATGCACGGCGGCGATGTAGCCTTTGACCTCCTGCCCCGGTTGCAGCGGCATCGAGACCCGACTCTGATGCAGCAATCCCATATGAGTCCTCCCCACCACTGCGTTGTAGCCCATCGGTGTACGGTTTGTGATCAGTAGGCTGACCTCCTGCCCCTGACGGTACGGTACGCGCTGGCGGCTGAGGTGCTTGTTCAGCCTCGCCGTGGCGACGATGCGGTCAGAGCGTTCGTCCAGCATTACAAAAACCACGACCTTCTGGCCAGCACTTACTGGATCAGGCTGCTCACGGAAAGGCAGCAGCAGATCCTTCGGCAGGCCCCAGTTCAAAAAGGCACCCACTTGGCGATTCACGCTAATGACCTCAAGCGACGCAAACTCTCCCGCAAAGGCCAGTGGTCGGTCCGTCGTAGCGATGACGCGATCCTCCGAGTCGCGATAGACAAACACCTCCAGCAGATCATCGAGCTGTGTGCCCCGTGGAATGTAGCGCGTCGGCAGCAGGATCTCCCCATGATCACCTCCATCCAGATAAATGCCATGAGGCGTGCTGTAGAGCACCTTGAGGTGATTAAATTTGCCGAGATTTGCCATGGGGATGCAGGCTAGGCGTGACTGTGACTTTCCACAATCTGCAAAGCCAGTCAGACTACTTCAAGTCCGCCGGTTTCACCCCGCGCTTAAAGCCGTTGAAGCGATGAGGATCATTCAAGTCCGTGCCATCCTTCGTTCCATACATGAGCGGTTTAAATTCGCCCACAATATTCACATCCGCCGATGCAGGTACTTCCAAGCCGAGTCCCCAATAAACACCGTTCACCACGAGTCGGCGCAGGCCTTCATTGGTCAGATCAGTCGCCGCTCCCATCGTTGTGCAAAGCACCTTGTTCGTCTTGCCCGCCTCATTCTTCACCTCTCGCGTCCAGGCGACGGGCATCATCGGTTCATTCACTCCCTGCTCCGCGCCAGCCTTGTTCTTTTTCCGATAATCAGCAGGCGCACTGGCAGGCTCCATGCCCGTCACCACCTGACCACGTACCAGGATCACCGAATCCGCTGGTGGTGCTGCTTCATACACATCCGTGGTGCCAAACAAATCAGCCACGCCGCGCAGCACGGGATTGTCCTTGGCGGATGACTCAAGGATGCCCTTCGTCGCCTCAGCGCGGTGCTTGCCCCAGTGGCTGACCCAGGTTTCCCCGAGAACGATGCGGCCAAACCCACCCTGCTCATTATTCCAGGCCCAGGCCCCATAAGTGCTGGCCTTATCCATGTTGAAGGCATGCGTCGCCGTGCGCAGACCGATGATCGGCACGCCACGTTGCACGGCATCATGGAAGTGCTTCATCGCCTCATCCGGCCAATGGCGGAAACGAATCAGCATGATGATCGCATCAGCACTATCGAGCGCCGCCGGATTGGTCAGGCTGGCCTGATTGTTGGCGTCGATGAATCCCTCTTTATCCACGGAAAAAAGCACCGTGGTCTTGAATCCATGACGCTCGCTGAGGATCTTCGCCAGCATCGGCAACCCCTCTTCACTGCGGTACTCCTCATCGCCTGCGATCAAGACAACGTGCTTGCCCTTCGCCTCACCTTTCGGCTCATAGGTCAGGTAGTCAGCAGCGGCAAAACAAGTACCAAGTGGCAGCGTGGCGAGGAGGGAGAGAAGGAATCGGCGGTTCATGGTGTTTGAGTGATGATGACGGGACAGGCAAGAGACGGTCAATCCCATCTTTTACTTTCCACTTCATTCACTTCACCGGCACCACCTGCACAGCATCCAGATGCACATTACCCTGGGCACCCTCAGTGCGGAAAATCACAGAAGCTTCTTCCCCCGCGTTGAACTTAAAAGTACCCAGGCTCTGCGCACCTTGCAGTCCACTCGCGGGCTTTGATTGGTTCACATGGATTGTCTTCTCGCCATCCGCGCTCAGCACCGTGATCGGCGCTGCTTTGGCGCGGTTCTCATGTGGCTGCCAATAAACACGCACGTCATAGTTGCCGCTCTCTTTGACCGCAAAAGAGAAGCGCGCACTGGCTCCCTTCGCACTACCGTAGCTATAATGATCGCCAACGAATGGCTTCAAGCCTTGGCCCTTAGCCCATGTGCCTTCGAGTTCAGCGTCTTCGTCATCAATGACGATGCCTTCCATCTTCTTCGGATCAAGACCATCACTGGCGACCTCAGGTAGCTTCTTCGCATTTGCTGGGAGATAAAGCGCCGCTTCCAAACTGTCTCGACGCATTGCTCCAGGCTGATTCATGAGATCTTTGAGGATGTCCAGATACTGCTCATACACACCGCGTGGTGTCGTGTGGTGGCGGACGCAAATCCACGCAGCCTTACCCACCACCTCACCCATCATGCCGCAGGTGCGCATCACGCGCGTGCTGCCCAGCGCCTCACGCTCCACACTGATCGTGCGCCCCGCCATGAAGAGATTGCCGATGTCCTTGGAATAGAAGCAGCGATACGGCACCGGATAACCATTTTTGCGATCCGTGTGCTTACCAAATTCAGCGCGACTGATGAACGGATTGTCAGGCGTCTTCACCGCATACTGCTCTTTCGGATAATGCAAATCCTGGTCCCAAGTCGTAGGCACGCAGCCATCAGGGTGGATGACCCCTTTGACCATGTCCTCACCATTCAAAACCATGTCACCGACAATGCGCCGACTCTCACGCGGACCACCGATGTAGGCCAGCCACTGCATATCGTAGCTACCGTACTTGTCAGCAGCTAGCGTCTTCAGAGCACTCACCGCACCATAGACAGCACGGAAGTTATGATCGCGGATCAGTTCCAAATCATTGATCGGATGCTTATCAAATCCGCTCTCCCAGAACCACTCACCATGGAGAAAGTCAGCCGCATTTGCGACAGGCGTATAGCCAAGATCAAAGCCAGTCATGTTGGCTTTGTTCTTAACGCCCACAGGCTCCAGCGCTCTCGGCGCAGGAAAATCTTCCAATCCCAAAGGCAGTGCCCACGGAGTCTGCGGCCAGGCTTTTGGTTCGGCCACTTTCTTCAGCACCCACATGTTGCTCATGCCCATGCGACCCTTTTCTTCCATCATAAATTCCGCACCCGCCAGCGCACCGACACTGCCGTGACCCGTGCAATCCACGAACAGCTTGCCCACGAATCGCGTCTCCTTGCCCGTCTTCGTATCGAGACCTGTCACGCTGCGAATATTCTTCCCATCCTTGCCCATCTCCACGCCATAGACATGCGTGTTCAGGAAGAGATCGATCGTCTTCTCCGCCTTCACCGTGTCTTCCTTGAGCTTGTCATTGTACTCATCCGGTGATGCAGCCGGGCTGTTGCTCGCACGATCTGCAAACTCCTCCACGATCTCTCCCAGATGCGGATACAAACCACGACGCGTGCCACCCATCGCCCACACCTGGATCTCGCTCGATCCATTGCCACCCAGCACCGGACGATTCTGCACAAAGGCCACCTTCAATCCCTGACGTGCGCCTGAAAGCGCCGCGCCCATCCCCGAGTAACCACCACCCACGACAACCAGATCATACTCCGCCGTCTCCGGTGCCTTCTCCGGCAGCCCGAGCAGCTTGCGACGCAGTTGGTTCGTCGCAGCAAAATCCGCCGGTGGCGTGAAGGATGCATCCTTGCTCAGCAAGATCGCATCCGCACGGCCATCAAAGCCCGTGTTGTCCACTAGCGCGAGTTTGGCGCTGCCTTTCAGATCCACCGAGCCCGCTTCTTCCCAAAGCCAGTCCTTCCCCTGCGTGCCGAGCACCTTGTCCAGCACCTGTCCATTCACACTCACCTGAAATTTCCCCGGAGCACCCGGCGCATTCCAAGGCCCGACCCAGTTCTTCGTCCGCACCCATACTTTATAGGAGCCC
>JBEBGU010000923.1:0-1986 GCA_040081325.1 Prosthecobacter sp. | reverse complement strand
TGAAGTATCTGAAGCGGATACTGCCCGTGATGCTTCTGGACGGATGCTTCAATCGGGATCCGAATTTGATCATTAACGAGAAATTTAACATGGGTGCCATCTGTGGGCGTTGTCCGATGACGCTTCAAAATAGAGATCCGAAATGGAAGGGAGAATGGGCGGCATTGAGGAAACTGGAAGGCGAAGAGTTTAACAAAGCGGCTGATGCACTAGAGGCCACTTCGCGCTGGGATCTAAATGAGATCGTTGAGTACAAGCTGTCGGACAAAGCAGTCATCGGCAGATCCGATGAACAAGGCTACTTCATCGCTGATCTTCGAGATGGCAGGCTGCACCTCTTTCCTGGAAGAGGTGAACGAGACTGGATGCTGCGTGAAAAATACCACCTGGACCCAGAAACTTCTTTTCACGCTCCCTCACAATGGATGTGGATGCGGAGCCGACTATTCTGGCCGTGGGTGGAGCTTTATTATCTGTGCTGTCTTTTGGTGATTCCGTGGAGACAGGTCGGCACTCGAAGTTTGGCCGCGAAAAAGTTATATGAACTTCCGTCTTTGTAGCACTATCCGACGACTTCAGGCATTTGATCCATTTCGCATTCACTGCCCTTTCCCAGAGAGAAGCATCAGGCACATCAGAAAAAAATCCCCTGTGACCTCGGGTGATTTGCGGTTATGAAAACAGTCATGACCGATGGCTATGAATTACTCGACAGTGGCGCTTTTCAGAAGCTCGAACGCTTTGGCAAAGTCGTGCTCGCACGCCCTTGCGCTCAGGCGGTTTGGCAGCAGGTGCTCCCAGACAAAACCTGGCAGCAGGCCACGGCCACTTTCTTTCGCGATGGTGGTAATCAATGGCGCGGACGTGATCGCTTGCCGGAGACTTGGGAGCTGAATGTCGATGGCACACGCTTCATGCTCAGTTCGACCGACTTCGGTCATTTGGGCATCTTTCCCGAGCAGCGGGATCAATGGCAGCGCATTCGTGAAGTCTGCACCAGCTATCGCCAGACTCATGGGCGTACTCCGCGTGTGCTGAATCTCTTCGCCTACTCAGGTGGCAGTACCTTGGCGGCGGCTTTAGCAGGGGCTGAAGTCTGTCATGTCGATGCCTCCAAAGGCATGGTGGACTGGGCGCGCAAGAACGCCACGCTCAACGGGCTGGAAGACAAACCCGTGCGCTGGATCATCGATGACGTGACGAAGTTTTTGGATCGCGAGCACCGGCGCGAGCGCACTTATGACCTCATCATTCTCGACCCACCCAGTTATGGTCGTGGCGCGAAGGGTGAAATCTTCAAGATCGAAAACGATCTGCCGCCTCTGCTCGATCTGATCGGCAAACTGATGTCGCCAGAGCCGCTCGGAGTACTGCTCACCTGCCACACACCTGAGCTGACACCCATCTCACTGCATCACATGCTGCTTCAGCAATTTGGAAAGCAGGGCAAGCTGGACCAGGGAGAGATGCAACTGCGCGGCACCCATCAAGTCTTGCCCGTGCCAAGCGGCAGCTTCTGCTGGTGGCTGGCTTGAGTTTGAAGCCTGGGCTGAACCAACGAACCGTCTCCATCATTTTACCCCGACATTATTTTACCATTCCCCCCTCGCTGAGAAGAACTGAGGTAGAATGATGAAGGGTAAAATGATGGGAGCACAGCGGGTGATGCGGAGAGATTACCCCTGAGGCGGAAAGGGCGGCGGAGTCGGAGCAGGTGGCTCCTCAGAGCCTCCGCCACTTGCGGTTAGGTGGCTCGCGGTTTTCCAGGCACCTAGAGTTTCGGCATCATTGCGGAAGCGGTTCTTGATTACCGTATCCAGGCACTTCACCAGATTGCGGCCCTGTTTCAGCAGACCTGGCAGTGCTGCCGTGGCTCCTGCTTGCCCACTCGCCAGAGACAGCTCGGTGATGGCGGCGGCAAAGGCATCTCTAGTCGCCGCCAGCACCATGTCATTGTTGGTCCGAAACCATGGACATAAAATGGGG
>JBEBGU010000160.1:0-7686 GCA_040081325.1 Prosthecobacter sp. | reverse complement strand
CCCTTTCCGCCGCAGGGTCGGGGCTGGGTTTCTAAGCTCATCCGTAGTATATATAAAAGGCGGATGGACTGGCGGAAAAAGCGTGATGAGCGCCGCTTTGCTTCGGGTGTGGTGCCGCCACTTGTGCATCCGATTGACGCCCACGGCAAATGAGTGCGCTACTCGCGTAAACGGTGAGAGCTAAGCTCCTCCAAGAATGCTTGGTAGGTCTGCGACAGACCATCCATCAGCGGAATGCGCGGGTGCCAGCCCAGATTATTAATGAGTGATGTGTCCAGCAGCTTGCGCGGTGTTCCATCCGGTTTCGATGAGTCCCAAACAATGCGCCCCTGATAGCCGACGGCCCCCGCAACCTGCTCCACCAACTCGCGAATTGTCACATCAGTACCGCAACCGACATTCACCAGATCAGGCGGGTTTTCTAACTGAAGTAAAAACGCACAAGCATCCGCGAGATCATCCGCGTGCAGAAATTCACGTCGTGGCAGCCCAGTTCCCCAAGCATCCACTTCAGGTTGGCAGGCAAGTTTGGCTTCATGAAATCGCCTTATCAGGGCAGGCATCACATGCGAGTTCTGAGGGTGATAATTATCCCCTGGGCCATACATGTTCGTCGGCATGGCTGAGTGGTAAATGACCCCATACTGCTTGCGATAATGTTCGGCCATCTTCAACCCGGCGATTTTGGCGATTGCATACGCCTCATTAGTGGGTTCAAGCGCTGATGAGAGCAGGCTGTCCTCACGCATAGGTTGAGGTGCGAGTTTAGGGTAGATGCAGGAACTGCCGAGAAATAGCAAGCGCTGCACGCCGGACTTCCAGGCGCTGTGAATGTTATTCGTGGCGATGGCTAAGTTCTGGAAGAGAAACTCAGCAGGGTAGGTGCTGTTGGCATGAATGCCGCCGACCTTTCCCGCAGCGACGATCACGGCATCTGGTTTTTCTGTGGCATAAAAAGCCTGCACGGCAGCCTGATCCACCAGATCGAGTTCCTTGCGTGTGCGGATCAGTAGTGTGACACCTGGAATCTTTTGAAAGCGCCTAACTAGCGCGCTACCCACCATGCCTGTGTGACCAGAAATATACAGCTTCATGATTCTTCAAAGATTCTTCACCTTAGCTTCATGCGCAGCCAGCAAGAGGTCGGCATCAATCATGATTTTAACCAGTTCCTTGAATCGCACTTTAGGTTCCCAGCCAAGTTGTTTGCGTGCCTTTTCTGGGTCACCAATGAGTAGCTCGACCTCAGCAGGGCGTTCATAGCGCGGATCGAGCATGACGTGCTGCTCCCAGTCGAGACCAAGTAAACCGAAAGCTTCCTGGCAAAACTCACGCACGCTGTGGGTTTCATTGGTTGCCACGACATAATCGTCCGGCTGCTCCTGCTGAAGCATGAGCCACATCATTTCCACATACTCGCCAGCAAATCCCCAGTCGCGTTTCGCGTCCAGATTTCCGAGATACAGTTTGTCCTGTAAGCCCAGTTTGATGCGAGTGGCAGCGCGGGTGATCTTGCGGGTCACAAAGGTTTCACCTCGACGCGGACTCTCGTGATTGAAGAGAATACCGTTAGATGCGTGCAAATTGTAGCTCTCGCGGTAGTTCACCGTCAGCCAGTAGGCATACACCTTTGCGCAGCCATAGGGTGAGCGTGGCCAAAATGGAGTCTTCTCAGTTTGTGGCACCTCCTGTACCTTCCCGAACATTTCAGATGATGAGGCTTGATAGAAACGAGTCTTTTGCAAGAGGCCCGCCTCACGAATCGACTCGAGAATGCGCAGGGCTCCGAGGCCGTCCACATCACCCGTGTACTCGGGAATGTCGAAGGACACTTTGACATGAGATTGAGCGCCCAAATTGTAAATTTCGTCTGGCTGCAACTCATAGAGAAGCTTTACCATCTGCACCGCATCAGAAAGATCGCCGTAATGTAGAATCATTCGCGCGCCATCCACATGCGGATCTTGGTAAATGTGATCAATGCGTCCTGTGTTGAAGCTGGAAGAGCGACGAATGACGCCATGTACTTCGTATCCTTTCTTCAATAGCAGTTCGGCTAAGTATGAGCCATCTTGTCCCGTGATCCCTGTGATGAGTGCTTTTTTCATGAATAGTTTAGACTTAGTCGGTAGAGCGCTTTTGTCGGTAAGCTAGTTGAAAATCATTCTCTGAACGTCTGGAAGACTCAGGATTGTGAATCCTCGATTGCCATTCCCGGGCTAGCCGTGACAGACTCAGTACCCCGTCCATGTCCCGCACGCTGTCCATCATCATCTTTGCCGTCATGGCGGTCTTCTTCGGATGCTTCTTTGCCTACCCGATCTGGATGACCGTGCGCGTGGCCTTTGAGACACCGGACCACCATTTCACGCTGGAGTTCATCGGCGAGGTGTTTCAAAACCAGCTTTACCGCGAAGGCCTCTTAAATTCCTTCACCATCGCCTTTTGGACCACGCTCGGCTGCCTTTTCATCGCGCTGCCGCTGGCGGTGCTGTTTGTGCGCTTTGAGTTTCCTGGCAAGACCCTGCTGAACAGCCTCGTGCTCACGCCCATGGTGCTGCCGCCCTTTGTTGGAGCCATTGGTATCAAAGCCATGCTTGGTCAGGCTGGCGCGCTAAACTCACTGCTCATAAATCTGGGGCTCATGAGCCGACAGCATCCGGTGGACTGGCTGGGCGAAGGGCAGATGCCCGGCATCGTGATCATGGAGGTGCTGCACCTGTATCCGATCCTTTATCTCAATGCCGCCGCGTCACTGGCCAATCTCGATCCTGCATTGGAGGAAGCCGCTGCCAATCTCGGCTGCCCCGCGTGGAAGCGCTTCTGGCGAATCACGCTGCCGCTGATCATGCCCGGCCTCTTCGCCGGCGGCACCATCGTCTTCATCTGGGCTTTCACGGAACTCGGCGTGCCGCTCGTCTTCGACTTTGATCGTGTCACTGCGGTGCAGATCTTCCGCTCGCTCAATGACCTGAGTGACAATCCTTTCCCGTATGCGCTGGTTGTGGTCATGCTCACGTTTAGCTCCCTGCTTTACACCTTGAGCAAAGTCTTGTTTGGCCACGCCAGCGCCACAGGTGGTGGACGGGCGACGATGGCGCGCGAGACGATTTGTCTGCCGCTCGGCGCTGGCCTGCTTTGCACTGGCTTCTTTACTCTGATCACCTTTCTCGCGGTGATCCCTCACCTCGGTGTCGTGCTGCTCAGTTTCGCGCGCGACTGGTATGGCACCGTGTTGCCCAATGATTTCACACTCGATCACTATCACGCCGCGCTCGGCCATGAACTCACGCTCAGTTCCATCGCCAACAGCCTCAAATATTCCGGCATCGCGCTCGCGCTCGCGTTGCTGCTCGGCATCGGCGTTGCCTATGTGAATGTGCGAACCAAGCTCTGGGGCCGTCAGCTTCTTGATGCGATGGCGATGCTGCCGCTCGCCGTGCCTGGCGTCGTAGTCGCCTTTGGCTATCTCGCCATGACACGTCCAGGCCAGCCTTTCGACTGGCTCATGCTTGGCGAAGATCCGATTCTAATTCTCGTCATCGCCTATGCCGTGCGTCGTCTGCCCTATGTCGTGCGCTCCGCCTCGGCAGGCTTTCAGCAGGTCAGTCCTACACTGGAGGAAGCCGCGCAAAGTCTGGGTGCCTCACCCGAACGCGCGCTGTGGCGTGTCACCCTGCCTCTCATCGCCCCCAATCTTCTCGCCGGTGGACTGCTCGCCTTTGCCTTCTCTATGCTGGAGGTGAGCGACTCCATGATCCTCGCACAGCAGGCCGCGCATTTCCCGATCACGAAGGCGATCTACTCGCTCATCATGTCCCTCGGCAACGGCCCACAGCTCGCCTCAGCCCTCGGTGTCTGGGCTATGATCTTCCTCACCGTCACCATCGTGGGAGCGAGCTTGCTGCTGGGGAAAAAGCTAGGGGCGCTGTTCCGGTGAATCACTTCTTCACTTCCGCAGCACCACCAAACAATGGCTGCGATTTCTTCACGGATTGAAACACGCCCCAACTGAGTGGCACGATGATCCAGGTCCAGGCGATGAGCAGGGTGATGGCTTTCATGACAGATCAGGCTTTGGCGGTTTCTTTGAGGTGATATTTCGAGTCCACAGGACGCACGAGAAGATTGGCAATCAGTCCGACGGTGAGCAGAACAACCATGAGATAGAAGATCGAGTTGTAGGCCTGCTCGGGCGGCATCGTCTTTTTATTCGCCACGGATAAGCGGTCCACAAGTTGTGGCCCAATGATCGCCGCCATCGACCAAGCGGTGATGAGGCGTCCGTGAATCGCGCCCACCTGATAGCTGCCGAACAAATCACGCAGATATGCCGGGATCGTGGCGAAGCCGCCACCATACATCGTCAGGATCAAACCCGTGGCGACGACGAAGAGCGTGACGCTTCCTCTGCCCTGAGTCCACGGCACACTCATGTAGAGAGCCGCACCCACGATGAAATAGATGCAGTAGATGCCTTTGCGCCCCGTGAGATCGGACATGGATGACCAGAAGAAGCGGCCACCGAGATTGCAAAGCGAAAGCAGGCCCACATAGCCCGCCGCCGCCGCAGGCGTGACTTTGAACATATCCTGAATCATCGGTGACGCCTGCCCGAGAATGCCGATGCCCGCGCTGACGTTCATGCACAGCACCACCCACAGCATCCAGAATTGCGGCGTCTTCCACGCGGTATCCACGGCCACATTGGCATTGGTGACGAGCTTCGCCGTATGCTCCTTGGCCACCCAGCCCTCTGGCGTCCAACCCTCTGGCGGCACACGCACGATCAGCGCGCCGAAGAGCATCGAGATCGCATATAGAGCCGCCATGATCAACATCGCCTCACTCGCCCCCGCCGAGGTCGCGGAAGCAAAGCGCTTCATCAGTTCCTCCGCTAGCGGCCCACCGATTAGCGCACCTCCGCCGAAACCCATGATCGCCATCCCCGTCGCCATGCCAGGGCGGTCAGGAAACCATTTCATCAAGGTCGATACAGGCGCGATGTAACCCAGCCCAAGGCCAATGCCGCCGACCAAACCATAGCCCGCATACAGCAACCAGAGCTGATGGTATTTCACGGACAGCGCCGCTAAAATCAGCCCCGTGCAAAAGCAGATCATGCTCGCCACCATCGTCTTGCGCGGACCGCTGCGCTCCACCCACTTGCCAAACACGGCGGCAGAGAGCCCAAGAAGCGCGAGAGCGATGGAATAAGCCACGCCCACATCCGCCTCCGTCCAGTCCAGTGCTCCAGGTGCCGTGATGCCCAGCGCCTTTGCTAGCGGTTTCTTGAACACGCTGAATCCATAGACCTGACCGATGCACATGTGGACGGCGATGGCAGCGGGTGGGACAAGCCAGCGGCTGAATCCGGGTTTGGCGACGGTGGCTTCACGGGAAAGAAAACTCATGGTGTTGGAGAGCGCTGTTCTAGCGTTTTGCCCCGCGCGCCGACAAGACAATTCATCTGCTACTGCGGACAATCTCCATGGCCGATGATACAATAGTTTCAGTGCTCATGGCTTTGTTACCTCAGCTCTCTTTGTTCCATTAGTTTCGCTTTAGCGGCGATTGGGCTTGCCTATATGATTGGTTGAAACAGAACTGGCATGAAGCTACGGAGGGTAGCATTACTCCTTCAATCTGACACAAAAGCATGGAGCAAAGTCTCTCAGCCCATCAACTCGCTCTCTATACCTCCAGGCAGATGAATCATCTGTTCCCGGATGGCAATGATGTTAGCGCACAGGCATTGGAGACTCTGATGCCGATGACATTGCATCGGCTGGAAACTTGTTTCAGCGGTCTCTTGGGCAGACACTTCCGCCGTGACGGGTTGCTATTCTTTGAGCATTTGAATTCCGACCAGTATTCGATGTTTCTCTACTTCCTGGCCAATGAAGCTTTTCACGCTGGTGAGTCATATCGGGATATTGCGCTGAAAGGCTACCTGCTGAACAAAGCCTTGCACGGTATTGAGGTATTCTATGAAATTGAGCTGCCATCGGTTTTCTGGTTTGCTCATGCTGTGGGTACTGTGCTTGGGCGCGCCAAATATGGCAATGGCCTCGTTGTTTGTCAGGGGTGTACTGTGGGCAACAAAGACGGTGTTTACCCTGTCTTTGGTGATAAAGTAGTCCTCTGCGCAAATAGCACGGTTCTAGGCGATTGCCGGACAGGTTCTCAGGTCGTCTTTGGCGCTGGTTGCCAAGTGATTGATGAAATCGTTCCTGATTGCAGCACAGTTGTCGGGGCTAGCCCGAAGGCCCGTATTTTGCCAAACAGATCCAGTTTGATTGACCTCTATTTTATCGAAAGTCTGCCACACACCGGACCCGCTAGAGACTGATTAAGGAGTGATCTCGCAGTAAGGATTGAAACGGATCACTTGCTGCTTCTTGGCTTCGAGGGCATCCACGTCTGCCTTACGCACAGAGAGTTTTTTGAAGTGGCGTTTTGATACGTAGCAAAAGGTTAGGGTGTCGCGTTTCTCTTCGAGACTGCGGTTGCCGCTGTGCAAGCCGTTGGCATCGAAAATAGCGACAGTCCCCGCGGGCCCGATGACTTCGGTGATGCGAGGGGCGAGTGCCGGATCGCTATTGATGTCTTTCTCGAAGCGTGAGCCGCCGGCGAGACCGCGGTAGTGGTCGTAATAGGTGTTCTGCGAGCCTTTGAGGTAGGTCATGCGCTGTCCTTGAGAAGTTACGGGCTCAAGCAGGAGCATGAGGTGGACCTGACGGCCTCGTGCGTCGTGATGCCACTGAAAGGAGCCGTAGCGTTCTGTCTTGTATGGCAGCAGTCGCATGGCGCTGGAGCGTCCAATCGAAAAAGGCTTCTGGTAATAGCCAGCGATGATCTCTAGTAGGAAGCTATCGAGCGCAGCATCCAGAAAAACTGGGTTATCACGGAAGTAATCATTGGTCACGAAACAGGCAGGGTTACCGGCAGTGCAGACCTTGCCGTCCACAACTTTTTCGAAAGCTTCCTGCAATTTCTGAAGCTGAGCACCTTGGAAGTAGCCAGGCAGCATGATGATTCCATCATTGCGCATGGTTTCTGTGAGAGCCGCAGCTTCGGCTTTGCGTGGTTCATCAACGAAGTCGTGTCGAAAGTTTGAGTCTGGCTTTCTGTGGAGATATTCTTTGGCTAAGAAAATCGGGGTTTTGAAGAATGAAATGAGTCGATTCTGGGCCATAAGCTTGTGCGGGATTGCCTAACCTAATACCATTACTGTGACGACTGTTACAACACAAAAAGCTGCTTCAATTACAAGTTCAAGGCGACAATGCCTCATCGTTCCTTTGGGGTTGTCTGCAGAAGCAAAGGAGATTGATCTTTGACGATTCCCATACCCAGAAAATCTGTTTCTACGACGTCGATGTGATCATGTTCAAAGATGGCAACGGTCGTGCCTCGATTTTCCTCAACCCACCGGGCGATTTTAGATTGATCGACGATCTTGGTCAATGGGGATGCTGGGTTTTGCCTCAAAATAGCAGATAGAATACGCATATAAGCGGTATTGCCGCCATGATGGGTGTCGGAAAATTCGCCGGGCTGAATGCCAAGATCCTTGGAGGAATGAAGATCGTAGAACTCAAGTCCGAGGGCTTTGATTTTATGGGCTAAATCGAAGTAGTAGCGATGGTGCGCGGACTGCTCCATCGCTGAGACGATTTGTGG
>JBEBGU010000922.1:0-1995 GCA_040081325.1 Prosthecobacter sp. | reverse complement strand
AATGAGTCGATTTCTGCCTCCTTCGTATCCGGAACGTCTGCATACATGCGATACGGCTTGATTCCGACAAACACGCCCGCGCTCATCAGTCGCCGCACCTCCGCTGGGTCATCTGTCGGAGCCGTTAGCACAAGCGCCCGTGAGTTTGCACTCACATCGACCTGCGACTGCACCCATGCATTCTCACCCACGCGATCATTGCCCGTGCTTGGAAAGCCAAAGAACAATCCCTCCACCTGCCGACCTGGCATCCACAGCTTCATCGCCGCTTGAAAATCAGCCATGCCATAACCGCGATTTTCATCCAGAAACTCAGGCCGCTTTCCTTCCGCAAAATGCCGCGAGTGAAACAGATGCGTATGCACATCGAAGACTTTATCAGGCACAAAGCCGTCTAAAGCACGGCTCAGCAGTTTGCGGTCGATGTCGTTAAGTTCAGTGACGAGTTTGAGCATGGGCGTGGTAGCATAGGCTTTCTAGCCTGTGTTTCAGTGAAGCAGGCGAGAAAGCCTACTCTAAATAGATTGCATAGATCTTGGCGGCGCTGTTGGCAGGAAAGTTTACACGCAAAGCCAGCTTCTTGCCTGCTGGCAGCGGTTTCGGAAAGGCGAGCAGCACACGCACTCCATTGGTGACCACCTTCACGTTGTAGCCGTCAAGAACACGGTCAAGATGGTCAAGGAGTTGAATCGAAAGTGGTGCATCCTCGGTGATGCCATCCACATTCAGTGCGATCTCTTTTGCCGTGAACGGGCTCGTGATGAAGTGCCCCTCTTCCTCCGCCACCTTCCGCGACAGCGAGCCAAATCCATCTCGTCGAAGCGTGGCGAGACCGATATCCATGTCGTCGAGCACACCACCGGTGTCCCAGTGAGAATACCAGATCATCGTCTTGTCGCCCTCGTTCACGAAGGCGTGACCTTGCAGGATCGCCACATCGTCCCACTCGCCTTCCTTACCTCGCGGGATGATTTGAAAGCCCGACACTGGCTCGCGGAAATGCACGCCGTCATTGCTCACCACGAGGCCGAGATCAACACGCACGCCGAGGTTCCAACTCTTGCCCTTCGGTGGCGCTTGCTCCGCGTCCTGCCACATGCCGTGCAGGCCGACCATGACGTTTCCGCGATTCCACAAGCCAGCGCCCATGTGCATCTGCTGACCTTTCACGGGTGGATTGGAAAGCTGGCCGGGGCGCGCATACGACAGCGCCTTCGCCTTTGACCACGACACAAAGTCTGGTGAGCGATACGCCAGCATGTCGCGCCCGATATCGCTGCCATCCGGACGCCACGACCACGGGCTGAGAAGCTGGCCCGCCGCATAGTAAAAGTCGCCGAAGCGATACAAACCGCTCACCTCAAAGCGCTCTCCACCCGCGTTTGCCGGGCGATCTCCGACGCACTTCCACTTCAGCCCATCCGCACTCGTCGCGGTCACAAAGGAACCCCAGCGCTTCTCATTCGGCCCGATCTTGCTGCGACCACCTTTCACGTCCTCAATCGGCATGTGCGCGATGTAGGCGCACTTGTAGCGTTTCGCAGGATCGGGCTCGTTCGGTTCATAAAGCACGGAGAGAAAGTCGTTCACGCGAGTCATCGAGTGCGGATCACCCTCGATCAGACAGATGTTGTTCTTCGTGTTGCCGTTAAAGTCGACGAGCCCGAGTTCCGGCTTCGTCCATGTGACACCATCTTTGCTTTCCGCGTAGCACATTGGCCGCCACCAGCCTGGAGCCTGCCCCTTCACGATCTCCGGCTCATGCATGCCGAGATACCACATGCGAAAGGTGTCACCGTGTTTCAAAACGGTGCCGTAGAGAATGGCATGGCCCGCATCGGGAGAGCCGGGCGGTCCACTGCGCAGCACCGGATTCTTCGGATGCTTCTGCGCCGTCTCCAATGTGAGCTTCAGATTGTGCTGCCAGGCGATGTTATGATCATCAAAGGCAAAGAACACCTGCTCGGCAGCATGAGCTTGGAGAACACAACAACT
>JBEBGU010000921.1:0-1997 GCA_040081325.1 Prosthecobacter sp. | reverse complement strand
CTCGGCTTCACGATGCCGCTGTGGTCGGCGCTGATCTCGTGGGCCGTGCTCGGCCAGCGCTTGAACGGCCGGCTGGTGCTGGCCGTCATGCTCGGCGGTGCGTTGCTCGCTCCTCCCTTATTCGACCTCGGTCAGTCCACCCTCATCTGGCTCAAGAGCGGATCACTCGGCAGCAGTGGCCTCGGTCAATGGCTGCTCAAAGAAATCCAGCGCGCCCATTTCACCCGTTACTTCAATCGCGCCGTGCTCGTCTGCGCCATCGTCTTCATCTGGCCCTTTCTGCGCTGGGTGAAACTCGACCGCACACTGCTGCCGTCTTGGCGGCCAGTGAGTTCAGGAATCAAACAGTGGCTCATCGGTTTTAGTCTCGCCGCTGGATTCCTTTTGCTGCTTGGTTTTGTCTTCTGCAAAGCCGGCGCCTATCAACTGAAGCCGCAAGCTAGCTGGATCAAAATCAGCGAACCAATCACCGCAGCACTCGGAGCAGGCATCATCGAGGAGTTCTTCTTTCGCGGTCTCCTGCTCGGCCTTTTCCTCCGCACCATGACCACGCGGGCCGCCGTCTTGTGGGCCACCTTCATCTTTGCCATCGTGCATTTCATGAAGCCGCCCGACGGCTGGCAGATCACCGATGATCAAGTCGTGTGGAGCAGCGGTTTTGCCGTGCTCACCCAGATCGCCAAAGGATTCAGCGATGTACAATTCCTACTCGCCGAGTTCGCCACACTCTTCGCCGTCGGCTGGGTGCTCACTCGCGTCAGGATGCAGACAGGAGCACTCTGGGCAGGCATCGGCCTGCATGGTGGCTGGGTTTTTGGGTTAAAGTATTTCAGTGCGCTTACCATTTATCAAAACGGCTGGCTCCCCTGGATGGGACCCAATCTCAAGATCGGTCTAGCCCCACTCGCCATGGTTCTCTTCACCGGCTGGCTTGCCCTTAGGCTCTTACCCAGCCATCGACAGATAGATTAAAAGCTCGCCAACAAACGCGACAAACCATTTGCAGCCTGCTTACTGTCTGGAATCATGCGCGCGTTGCAGCACTCAATGCCTGAGTGGCGGAATTGGTAGACGCGCCAGACTTAGGATCTGGTTGGGAAACTAGTGCAGGTTCGAGTCCTGTCTCAGGCACCATCATCGACAAGTTCGCCACATCCGCCCCACCACAGGCCTGGGGTCAGAGAAACGCCTAACCAATTGCGATGACTTGTTTGTCGGGTTCTTTTAGACAATCCACACACCATGAAATACTCCTACTCAGACCTCGCCAAGATGATCGACCACTCGTTGCTGCACCCGACAATGACCGACAAAGACCTCCAGGAAGGCTGCGCGCTGGCCGCGAAGTACGATGTCGCTTCCGTGTGCATCAAGCCTTACGCCGTGAAACAAGCGGTGGAATGGCTGCGTGGGACGGATGTCAAAGTGGGTGCCGTCATCGGCTTTCCACATGGGAACAGCGCCACGGAATCAAAACGCTATGAGACAGAGCTGGCCTGCAAAGATGGCGCGGTGGAGATCGACATGGTGGTGAATATCGGTAAGGCCCTCAGCGCCGACTGGGAGTACGTCGAGGCTGATGTGAAAGCCGTCTGCGATGAAGCCCACAAGCACGGAGCCAAGGTGAAGGTCATCTTTGAAAACGATTACCTCACCAACGGCGGAGCAGGCCTTAGCAGCGATGATTTCAAGATCAAACTTTGCCAGCTCTGCGAGCGAGCTGGAGCGGATTGGGTCAAGACGAGCACAGGCTATGGCTTCGTGAAGCAAGCCGACGGCAGCTACAACTACAAAGGTGCCACTGAGCACGATCTAGCGCTGATGCGCGCCAATGTTTCGGCCAAGGTTCAAGTCAAGGCCGCTGGAGGCGTGCGAGATCTCGATGGCCTGATCAAAGTCCGCGACCTCGGCGGCTCACGCTGCGGCGCAACTGCAACTGCCGCCATGATGGACGATTACCGCAAACGCGAAGCCGCAGGCACGCTGGACTCTACGGG